>CAJOIN010000056.1 GCA_905234515.1 uncultured Selenomonas sp. | reverse complement strand
ATACCGGTGGCAATGGAGCCCCAGGTACCGCCGATGCCGTGGATGCCGAAGGCATCAAGAGAGTCGTCATAGCCGAGCTTCTGCTTCATCACTGCCACAGCGAAATAGCAGACAGCGCCACCTACCAGACCGATGATGATGGAAGCCATGGGAGTCACAAAGCCTGCAGCAGGGGTGATGGCCACGAGGCCGGCCACGCAGCCAGATACAGCACCGAGAAGAGTCGGCTTGCCATTGAAGTTCCACTCAAGAATTACCCAAGCCACCAGGGCTGCGGCAGCTGCCGCCGAAAGCATTGGCAGCCAGTTCATTGGCACCAAGGGCGCTGCCGGCATTGAAGCCGAACCAACCGAACCAAAGGAGAGCGGCGCCCAACACCGTCATGGGCAGGTTATGGGGCAGCATAGCCCTCTTGCCATAACCGTGGCGCTTGCCAAGGAGCAAGCAAATGGTAAGACCGGAAACACCAGAGAGAATGTGGATAACCAGGCCGCCGGCGAAGTCCAAAGCGCCAAGCTCAGCCAGGAAGCCGCCGCCCCATACCCAGTGGGCCATGGGGTTGTAAATGAAGATGGCCCAAAGCAGAATGAAGAAGCAGAAGGCGGAGAAGCGAAGCCTCTCAGCAAAGGCGCCGGTAATCAGAGCCGGGGTCAAAGCGGCGAACATGCACTGGAAGGCCACAAAAGCCAGCTCCGGGATGGTGCCATTCTCCATGATGGTGAGGCCCACACCGGCCAGGCCAACCTTGTCCAGGCTGCCGATGAAGCCGCCCACATCAGTGCCAAAGGCCATGGCATAACCAAGAATAATCCACTCTACGGAAATAAGTCCAAGTACAAACATGCTCTGCATGATGGTGGTCAGTACGTTCTTGCTACGGACCATGCCCCCGTAAAAGAGGGCCAGGCCCGGGGTCATTATGAACACCAGGGCTGCACTTATGAGCACCCAGGCGGTATCTCCTGTATTAAGCATAAAATCAAATCCCTTCCCAACAAGTTATCTGATAATGGCAACAACACTTCCCTGAATGCAGAAAGACCCCACGCAGTCCGGTACCTGACTGCATGGGGCCTCATTGCCTCAAGTTCATGTCGATGGGTTGATTATAGCAAGGCTGTCTGTACTTGTCAAACAAAATTTACATGTATACAAATATACGTAAATAAATATCGCTGATTTGTAATGTTTTCAGAAGAAAAATCCGCCTCTCATACTGCTCTGCATGGCACTATTGTTCATCATGGACAACATCACTGCACTCTGCAGGGCGGTATTAAGGGACTTGTTCAGCTCCACAGCAGATTTGGCGTCTATCTCACCATTAGCCAGGCTGGACATATTTAGGCGCTGGAGACTGGAAATATCGGCCACTAAACTGTTGATGGCTTGCTGGTTTTGTGAATGCTGCTCCCTAAGAGCATATTTATAGGCCAGGTTCTGGTACTTGTGATTGCCGGTCCAAAAACTGTCCATGGCGGCTATCTTGTACTGGGCAATGTCCAGCTCTTTCATCTTGGCATCCCATTCATCCTGTTCCTTCTGTATTTTGGCAAAGATGCTCTGATAGTCTTCTTCGCTGTCATTCTTTTTTGCTTTGGTTTTATTGACAGCTGACGTGACGGAGCCTGAAGCCAGGTTACGAAGCTGCTGAAGATATTTTAAGGTGTCGGCATTGCTTATCATGTATTTCGCCCCCTTTGCCTATATATCGTCATAAACCCTCCCATACTTAAACAGGGCCGCCACTTTGGGCAGCCCTGCAGCAATCTTTGCATACATTGCCTCTTGGAAGTGCCGGCGCTTGCTCACGTTGACGAGCGTGGAATTATCGGTGCGGAGCAACTGTTGGGCGTCGGAGGCGGTCAGCACCATCAGATTCGTGCTTTCCGTCTCAGTCTCCCCCACCTGCATAGCGGAAATATTGATGCCATCCCCGCCCATGATGGAGCCCACCCTGCCGATAATACCAGGGCGGTTGATATGTGGGCAAATGAGGATGCGGGCATGGGGTGCCACATCTACACGGAAGTCACCAATGGAGACAATGCGGCCCTCCTGGCCGAAGAGGGTGCCCTGAACGGAAAGGACTTTCTCCCCTGCTCTGGCCTTTACAGTAATCAGGTTGGCAAAATCCACAGCCTCTTTGTCCTTGATCTCCGTCACTTTCACCCCGCGCTCCTTGGCCAGGCTGGGGGCGTTGACATAGTTCACCTCGTTCTCCATGATGGGGTTCAGCATGCCCTTCATGACAGCGGTGGTGAGCAGCTTGGTATTGACCTCGGTGATTTCGCCATTGTAGGTGACCTCCACACTCTTGATGGGAGCCTCTGCCAGGGAGCACAGAGTGCCGCCCAGGCGCTCGGCCAGAGTGAGATAGGGCCCCACTACCTTCATGGCCTGGGCTGACACAGGAGCCATGTTTACGGCAGTGGACACAGGCTCGCCATGGAGAGCTGCCCAGATGCCCTCAGCCACATCTACGGACACGCCAATCTGCGCTTCCACGGTGGAGGCCCCAAGATGAGGAGTCAACACAATCCCCGGCACACCAATCAAGGGATGGTCAGCAGGTATAGGCTCACTGGTGAAAACGTCGATGGCAGCACCTGCCACAATACCCTCCTTCACGGCTTTGGCCAGAGCTTCCTCGTCGATGATGCCGCCACGGGCGCAGTTCACCAAACGCACACCCTTCTTCATCTTCTGCATTTCTGCATAGCCAATCATGCCCTTGGTATCGTTGGTAAGCGGCATGTGCACGGTGATGAAGTCAGCGGCCTTGATGACCTCCTCCAGAGTGCCAATCTTCACATCCAAAGCTTTGGCGCGCTCCTCAGTAACATAAGGGTCATAAGCGATGACATCCATATCAAAGGCCTGGGCGCGCTTGGCCACGCCGCTGCCGATACGGCCCAGGCCCACCACGCCCAAGGTCTTGTTCTTGCGATTCCACTCGCCCTTCTGCATAGTCTCGTTGGCAATAGGGATATTACGGGACATGGAGAGCATCATGGCCATGGTGTGCTCAGTGGCGGCGATAGTGTTGCCCCCGGGGGAATTGATGACAATAATGCCCTTGGCGGTAGCGGCGGGAATGTCGATGTTATCCACACCCACGCCGGCACGGCCGATGATTTTAAGCTTCTCCGCCTTCTCAATGACCTCAGCAGTCACCTTGGAAGCAGAGCGCACCATCAGGGCATCAAACTCAGGGATAATCTCCAACAATTCCTCAGCCGAGATTTTATCCTTTACTACTACGTCAAACTCCTTCTGCAAAAGTTCAATACCCTTAGGGGAAATGCCATCTGCTGCCAGTATCTTCATACCCATCTCTCCAACTCTCCTTTTATAACTTGGAAATTGAACAATATTCTATTTCAGACTAACAATAATATAAGCCATCCTTTTTCTAACGTCAAGTGTTCTCTTGGGAAAAACAAAGTTTATTTTTATCCTTGCTTTTAGTCAAAATTACAGTTACAATATTAAAAACAACAAAGGTTCACCCTGCAAAAGCAGTGTTGAATGAAGAAATCCCATGAATATCTTTAGGAGGTATTATCATTGGAAGCAGATCGTATCTATAATTTTAATCCAGGCCCGGCCGTACTGCCTTTGGAAGTATTGAAAGAAGCCCAGGCAGAGTTCCTTAATTTCAACCACAGCGGCATGAGCATCCTGGAAATCAGCCACCGGGCCAAGCAATTTGACGAGGTATTGGAAAAGGCCAAGGCCGATGTAAAAGAGCTGATGGGCCTTGGGGATGACTATGAAGTCCTCTTTATCCAGGGTGGCGCCAGCCTGCAGTTCGACATGATTCCCATGAACTTTGCCACTAAGGAGCACAAGGGTTCCTATGTGCTTTCCGGCAGCTTTGCCAGCAAGGCTTATAAGGAAGCTGAAATCCTGGGAGTAGGCGAGGTGGCCGCTTCCAGCAAGGATGTGGATTTCCGCCACATCCCCACCCAGGAAGAGCTGAAGATTAACCCCGAGGCCGCCTATGTGCACCTCTGCTACAACAATACCATCTACGGCACGGAGTACCAATACATCCCCGACACCAAGGGCGTGCCACTCTTTGCCGACATGTCCTCCGACATGCTCTCCCGTCCCTTGGACTTTTCCAAGTTCTCTTTCATCTACGCCGGTGTCCAGAAAAACCTGGGTCCTGCAGGCACCGTACTGGTGGTGGCCAAAAAGAGCCTCTTGGAGAAGAGCCCTGAGAGTCTGCCCACCATGCTCCGCTACGATACCTTCTACAGCAAGAACTCCCTCTACAATACGCCTCCTGCTTTCTGCATCTACATGGTGGGCAAGGTGGCAGCCTGGATCAAGGCCCAGGGCGGCCTCTCCGTCATGGCAGAGCGCAACAAAAAGAAAGCCGCCCTCCTCTACGAGGCCATCGACAGCTCTGAAGGCTTCTACACGGGCCATGCCGACAAAGACAGCCGTTCCTTCATGAATGTCACTTTCCGCCTGTCCAGCGAGGAGCTGGAGAAAGAATTCGTGGCTGAGGCCGGAAAGGTTGGTCTCGGTGGCGTCAAGGGCCATCGCAGCGTAGGCGGCATGAGAGCTTCCATCTACAACGCCATGCCCTATGAAGGGGTTGCCAAGCTGGCTGAGTTCATGGACAGCTTCCGCAAGGCTCACAAGTAAAAAAGCAATGCAAAAGGCATCTGCAACCATCATGAGATGGTCGGCAGATGCCTTTTTATCATTACTGTTCGTTCTTCAGTTTCTGGACTTCATCCAGCAGGTACTCGTTGAGAACCTTGATATAGGTGCCCTTCATGCCAAGGGACTTGGACTCAATGACACCAGCGGACTCGAACTTGCGCAAAGCGTTGACGATGACGGAACGGGTAATCTTCACCTCGTCGGCAATCTTGGAAGCTACCAGCAGGCCTTCCGTGCTGTCCAAAGCGGACAGGATGGCAATAGCTGCCTTGCGCTCGGAGAAGGACAGGGTATTCAGAGCAATCTGCACTGTTGCCTTCTTGCGGGCCTCAATCTCAATCTTCTGGGCATGGTCACGGAGCATCTCCATGCCTACTACGGTAGCGCCATACTCGCAGAGGAGCAGGTCATCATCGGTGAACTCCTCGTCATACTTGGCGATAATCAGGGTACCGATGCGCTCCCCTACCCCGTAGATGGGCACCACAGTAGTATTCTTGCCATTGAACAGGCAGCGGCTGTTCTCGGAATAAGCACACATGCCAGTTTTGGAGCGCATATTGGCATTGGTCTCATCCATGCGCATAAGCCAGTTCACATAGTGCTTGGGGAACTCACCCTGGTTGATGACATTATCCACCATCAGGTCACACTCAAAATCATCCACAAAAGCATAACCGAAAATCTTGCCCTTCTTGTTGGTGATATAAACATTCGCATTGAGTACGTTGCTAAGCACACGGGAAATACCATCATACTCCACGTTCTCAGAACGCTGCAGCAGACGGTTGATCTTCCTGGTTTTTTCTAGCAATGATGACATCTAAGCCTCTCCCTTTCCTACTTTACAAAACTTCACGTATACTGGCTGTATTTTCACTCTTTTTATTTTATCATATTTTTCACAATTATCATAGATAGCAATTAAATATTTTTAATTAAATTTTCTGCTTTCGTGATAATAGTCATGAACAAGAGCAATATTAAAGCGGCAGCTGCAGCAGCTGCCGCCTTACTTGCCTTAGTTTGCAAATATGCCGGCCTTACAAAATAAACTGGGAAAGGTCCCGATTCACCACAATATCGGACAGCTTGTCATCTACGTAAGCCGCGTCGATAGTGACCTCCTTATCTTCCAAATCCGGCGCATCAAAGCTGACCTGCTCCAGCAGCTTCTCCATCAAGGTGTGGAGACGGCGTGCACCGATGTCTTCAGCCTGCTCATTGACATCACAGGCCAATTCGGCCAGACGGCTGATAGCCTCAGGCTGGAATTTAATGGTCACACCCTCAGTAGAAAGGAGCGCTTCATACTGCTTCAACAGGGCATTCTGTGGCTCAGTGAGGATTTTCTCAAAGTCCTCCTTGCGCAGGGATTTCAGCTCCACCCTGATGGGGAAACGCCCCTGCAGCTCGGGAATCAAATCAGAGGGCTTTGCCGTATGGAAGGCACCTGCCGCAATAAAGAGAATATGGTCTGTTTTTACAGGACCGTATTTGGTCATGACCGTGGAACCTTCCACAATGGGCAGGATATCACGCTGAACACCTTCACGGGAAACGTCAGCGCCTCCGGAGGTGCCATTCTTCACTGCCACCTTGTCAATCTCATCCAGGAAGACAATGCCAGTGTACTCCGCCACCTTGACCGCTTCCTCTGCCACTGCATCCATATCGATGAGCTTGGCAGCTTCTTCCTGGGTAAAAATCTTGCGGGCCTCTGCCACCGTCACCTTGCGCTTCTTACGGTTCTTAGGCATCAGATTGCCAATCATATCCTGGAGGTTGTCACCCATACCTTCCAAGCTGGAACCGGCAAACATGCCCACCATGGGCTTGGAGGTCTCTTCCACATCTATTTCGATGGTTTCCTCCTCCAGCTCCCCTTTATCAAGACGCTTCTTCACCCACTCACGTCCTGCAGGATACTTAGGTTCTGCCGGCTTCTCTTCTTCTTCCTCAGCAGCCCCAAAGAGCTTGCCCAAGGGGTTTTGGGATTTTTTCGGTTGAGGCACAAAAACATCCAAAATGCGCTCCTCAGCCTGCTGCTTTGCCTTGTCCTGCACAGCCTCCATACGCTGCTGGCGCACCATGCGCACAGCAGTCTCTGCCAAGTCCCTGACAATGGACTCCACGTCACGTCCCACATAGCCCACTTCCGTGAACTTGGTAGCCTCCACCTTAATGAAGGGGGCCTTAACCAGCTTGGCCAGGCGGCGGGCAATCTCTGTCTTGCCCACGCCAGTGGAACCAATCATCAGGATATTCTTGGGAATGATATCCTCCTTCATGGCACCAGTGAGCTGACGGCTGCGCCAGCGGTTCCTGAGGGCGATAGCCACGGAGCGCTTGGCCTCATCCTGCCCCACCACATATTTATCAAGCTCCGCCACAATTTCCCGGGGAGTCTGCTCATTTACACCGATTTCTGCTATCTGCTTCTCAATGTCGCTCATGCCAGTTCCTCCACCTTGATATTATGGTTCGTGTAGACACAGATATCCGCCGCAATGGAAAGGGCCTCCTTGGCCACATCTTTGGCTTCCATCTCCGTATGGAGCACCATAGCCCTGGCCGCTGCCAAAGCATAGAAGCCGCCGGAACCGATAGCTGCTGCGTCCCCATCCGGCTCGATAACCTCGCCGTTGCCTGAAAGCATGAGAATCTTGTCCTTATCTGCTACCAGCAGCAGGGCTTCCAGTTTTCTAAGGACACGGTCCGTGCGCCAATCCTTGGCCAGCTCCACAGCTGCCCGCTGCAAGTAGCCATTGTAGCTTTCCAGCTTGCCCTCAAATTTTTCAAAGAGAGTAAAGGCATCGGCCACAGAACCGGCAAAACCGGCCAGCACCTTGCCATGGTAAAGAGTACGAACCTTCCTTGCATTTGCCTTCATAATGGCACTCTGGCCAAAAGTCACCTGGCCGTCGCCGGCAATGGCTGTCTTGCCATTCTTGCGTACAGCGCAGATGGTAGTTGCATGAAACTGCATTCCGCTTTCCATTATGATTCAACTCCTATCGGGTTGTCAGATTTCCAGTTTAGTCTTAAAGGCCTCCAAGGCCAGCAAAGCCCGCTCTGCCAGCTTATCCTTCTTGTACTTCTTGCGCTCACTGCGAGGTATCTTTCTTAAATCCTGCTTGGTCAGCCCTGAGGGAGGTAGCAGGCCGAAATTGATGTTCATGGGCTGGAAATGCTTGGCCTCACTGGTGGTAATGTAGTGAGCCAAAGCTCCATGGCAGGTTTCCTCCGGGAACACCAAAGGCTCAAGGCCACGGGCAATACGAGTCGCATTTATACCTGCCACCAGGCCTGAGGAGGCAGACTCCACATAGCCCTCTACCCCTGTCATCTGTCCAGCAAAGAACAAGTTATCATTGCCCCGCAGCTGATAGGTAGGCCGCATGTGACGTGGGGAATTCAGGAAGGTATTGCGGTGCATAACACCATACCTAAGGAACTCAGCTTGTTCCAGTCCCGGTATCATACCAAAGACACGTCTCTGCTCTGGCCATTTCAAATGAGTCTGGAACCCCACAATGTTATAGAGGGTGGCGCCCGCATTATCCTGACGAAGCTGCACCACAGCAAAGGGCAACTCTCCTGTTTCAGGATGCTCCAACCCCACGGGCTTCAAGGGACCGAAGAGCAGGGTATCCTCGCCTCTGGAGGCCATAACCTCCACAGGCATACAGCCCTCAAAGAATTTCTCCTTTTCGAAATCCTTGGTAGGAGCTTTTTTCGCATTTACCAGTTCCTGCCAAAAAGCGCGATACTGCTCCTCTGTCATGGGACAGTTGATATAAGCCGCTTCTCCCTTCCCATAACGGGAAGCACGATAGGCCTTGGTCATATCTATGGACTCCAGGCTCACAATGGGCGCAGCAGCATCATAGAAATACAGGGAATCACTGTCAGTACGGCGGGCAATATCCTCAGCCAATGCCCCTTCAGTCAAGGGGCCGCTGGCAATAATGGTCACAGCCCCCTCTTCTTCGGGGATAGCGGTCACTTCCTCATGGAGTACCGTAATATGAGGATGGTTGGTGACTTTTTCCGTTATGTAGTCACTGAAGCCATGACGGTCAACCGCCAGAGCCCCCCCTGCAGGAACCTTGGTAGCGTCAGCCGCCTCCATCACAATGGAGCCCAAGCGACGCATTTCTTCTTTAAGAACGCCCACAGCATTTTCCATGCCCGCCCCCCGCAGAGAATTGCTGCAGACAAGTTCTGCAAAACCTGCGGTCTTGTGGGCAGGAGTAGACTTGCCCGGGCGCATCTCATATAAGGTCACCTCGGCGCCAGCCTTGGCCGCCTGCCAAGCAGCTTCGGAACCAGCCAGACCGGCACCGACGATGATAACTTTCTTCATTACATTTCTCCTTCAGCCTTTGCCTCAGCCTTCTCCAATTCCTTGGCTTTCTTGGCTTCGGCCCGCTGGCGCATCTTCTCCAGCTCCTTGTTGATAGGATGGTCGATACGGCTCTCACAGCCATCGTTGCTGCAATAAGTAAGGCCACGGCCATTTTTATAATGGTGCTTCAGCAGGAAGGAGCCGCACTTCTCGCACTTCTCCTGCAGGGGCTGGTCCCAGGTATTGTAATCACAATCAGGATAGTTCTCGCAGCCATAAAAAGTGCGCCCACGGCGGGTACGCCGCTCCACAATGCGGCCACCGCATTTAGGACAAGTTACCCCAGTATCCTTCAACAAAGGCTTGGTATTGCGACACTCAGGGAAGCCGGGGCAGGCCAGGAACTTGCCGAAGCGCCCCTGTTTCACCACCATCATGCGGCCACAGAGTTCACACTGCACATCTGATTCTTCCACAGGCAGTTCTACATGACCGATAGCTTCGTCAGCTTTTTCCAAAGTCGCTTCAAAGGGACCGTAAAAGCCTCCTAACAGCTCATTCTTCTGCACCTGACCTTCGGCGATTTCATCCAGCTCGTTCTCCAGGTCCGCCGTAAACTTTACATCTACGATATCCTTGAAATACTCCTCCAGCATGTCCACCACCACAAAGCCCAGCTCGGTGGGCTGGAAGGTCTTGTTGACACGCTGCACATAGCCACGGGCCTGAATGGTCTCGATAATAGGCGCATAAGTGCTTGGGCGCCCGATTTCCTTCTCTTCCAGGGTCTTAACCAGAGAGGCGTCGTTATAGCGTGGCGGTGGCTCAGTGAAATGCTGCTGGGGCAAAGTCTTGACAATGTCCAGCACATCTCCCTCTGCCATAGCTGGCAAAATAACATCCTTTTCCTTCTTGGTGGCATCAGCTCCGGCATAAACTGCCGTAAACCCCGGGAATTTCAGCTGGGAACCGGCTGCTCTGAGCCCGTACCTCTTGCCAGCCTCAATGGCAATAGCCATGGTGTCATAGACAGCAGGCGTCATCTGGCAGGCAATAAAGCGCTGCCAAATCAGGGTATAAAGCTTCAGCTGGTCCTTGTTAAGGTATTTCTCCACTGACTCAGGCGTAAGCTCTGCCTGGGTGGGGCGTATAGCCTCATGAGCATCCTGGGCTTTCTTGCCTGCCACATAGACATTCGGTTTCTCCGGCATGTATTCCTTGCCGAACTTCTCCTCAATGTAGCTGCGGGCATCCTCCTGGGCCAGCTCTGAAAGGCGGGTGGAGTCAGTACGCATATAGGTGATAAGACCCACCGGGCCCTTGCTGCCCAGTTCCAAACCTTCATAAAGCTGCTGTGCCAGCATCATGGTCTTGCGGGAAGTAAAGCCCAGCTTGCGGGCAGCATCCTGCTGCAGGGAGCTGGTGGTGAAAGGCGCAGAGGGCTTACGGCGCCTCTCGCTCTTCTTTATAGACTTGATGGAAAGAGCCTGCTTTTCCAGGTCAGCCACCAAAGCCTTGGTCTCAGCCTCATTGTGGAGTGCCAGCTTCTCGCCATCCACCTGAGCCAGTTCCGCTTCAAACTGGGTTGACTTGCCCTTGCGAAGTTTCAGCCCTACGGTCCAGTACTCCACTGAATCAAAGGCCTGTATTTCCTTTTCCCTGTCGCAGATGAGCTTTACCGTCACAGACTGCACGCGTCCTGCTGACAAGCCCTTCCTGACCTTGCGCCACAAAAGCGGGGACAGCTTATAGCCCACAATGCGGTCCAGCATACGGCGTGCCTGCTGGGCATCCACCTGGTCCATATCAATAGAGCGGGGATGCTTCACTGCCTCCTGTATAGCCGGCTTGGTTATCTCATTGAAAACAATACGGCACTCACCCTCTGGATCCATCCCCAAAATATGGGCCAGATGCCAGGCGATTGCCTCACCCTCGCGATCAGGATCGCTTGCCAGATAGATTTTGCTGGCATTTTTGGCATCCTTTTTCAAGGACTTGATAAGGTCACCTTTGCCGCGTATATTGATATACTTAGGTTCAAAATTATTTTCTACGTCTATACCGAACTGGCTTTTGGGAAGGTCACGCAAATGCCCCATAGAAGCACGCACCATGAACTTCCTGCCCAGATATTTCTCTATAGTCTTGGCTTTAGCAGGTGACTCCACCACCACCAATGTTTTCTTCACCTTGCTGGCTGTAGTCTTTTTTTTCGGCTTTGCTTTAGCCTTTTTTTCTTCTGCTGTTTCTGCCTTTTTTGCTGATGCAGCCAAACCGTCACTCCCTCTCCGCGCGCCTATAGGCATGCAGTTCATTTTCCAGCACTATGCCTTCCATCTCCATCTGCAGGAGCGCAAAAGACACAGTAGAGACCTCGCTCTCTGGCAAGCTCTGTATGATTTCATCTATAGTCAATGGATGCTCAAAAGAAAGCACCTGTTGCTCAGGGGTAAGCTTGATTTCTTTTTGCTTGGGCCCAGGCAACTGGCAAAGCCCGAAATCCTCTAGTACATCCTCTGCCGAACAGACCAACTTGGCGCCTTCCTTAAGCAGTTTATGACAGCCTTCGCTCATTTTAGAAAAGATGCTGCCTGGCACGGCATAAACTTCCCTTCCTTCGCTAAGGGATAATTCTGCCGTAATAAGGGAGCCTGACCTTTGGGCCGCCTCCACCACTACCGTTCCCTGAGACAGCCCGGCTATAATGCGGTTCCGAGCAGGGAAAAAGGCCGGCAAAGGTTGGGTGCCAGGAGCATATTCCGACACTAAAGCACCGCCTTGCTCCACAATGCACTCAAAGAGGCGGCGATTCTCCGCTGGATAAACCACATCCACACCACAGCCGAATACTGCCACCGTCCTGCCCCCCGAAGCCTTCAAAGCTCCTTTGTGAGAGCAGGTATCTATCCCCCTGGCGCCGCCGCTTACCACTGTAAGGCCAGCTGCCGCAAACTTCTCGCCAAATTCCCTGGCAACAGCTTCCCCATAAGAGGAAAACTTCCTTGCCCCTACCATGGCAATGCGTGGGGCCTCACTTGCAACAGTCCCCCTGATATACAGGACTGCAGGGGCTTCATATATTTCCTTAAGTGCCAAGGGATACGCCTGGTCCCCAATGGTTATGAGCCTTATTCCCAGCCGTGAACACTGCTCCTGCAGCCGCTGTGGATAGCTGGGAGCTTCACGGCGAAAAGCCGCAAACTTGCCCAACATATTCTCCCCTATGCCAGGAGACAAAAGCTCCCGCCAGTCTGCTTCCCAAACAGCCCGGGCCGCTCCCATCTTTTCTATCAGCTTCTGTGTACGGCTGCCGTTCAAACCGGGACAACGTGCCACAGCTGCCACATAAAAGGGTTCCAGATTATCCATCCTCTTCACCCCATCCCGTACAAGCAATCCTTGATATCTATACGTTTACCTATCTTACATTATATTGAAGGATTCCGCAACCTCTTCCCACAAACTTTCAGAAAATGTCTGATTTTAACGGCAAAAAGCCCCGAGGGGAAATCTCCCCCTCGGGGCTTCACTTTCAATTCTTATTTTGCGTAACGGGTCATTTCAACCTCTACATAATCGATAGGCCCGGAAATAGGCACCGACGGTTTTCTGACCGTAGTCTTAACTGCTGCAAAGTGGCTATACTTGGCAATCAAACGGTCACCGATATGGGCAGCCAAAGCCAAAAGCATCTGGAAACGCTTATTCTCGGTAACATCCTTGACGATATCATAAATCGCTGCCGTATCCACGCCATCATTCAAGGCATCCGTTTCGGCTACCTTGTCATCCTTGGTTTCAATTTCAACGTCAATGTAAAATTTCTGGCCCTGCTCACGCTCATACTCATAGATGCCGTGGAAGCCATAGAACATCATATTGTGGATTCTGATCTTTGCCATTACAGTCACTCCTTATACAAGCAACAAGTTTAGACGGTACAAACCTACCTGACTAATTGCATAATTCGCTATGACAAAGAAAAATCCTGCTTATTCGGTAAAAAGATTATCCCAAAACGTATAAGCTGCCATCAAAAAGACCAGCAGCCAAAGAAATAAGTCCCCCATAGACATCCTCCAGAAAAAATCCTTCTTTAAACAAGGCAATAAGGAGAGGCAAAAGCCTCTCCTTATCAGCATAATCACATCACACGACGGGCACCGATATAGCAGGAGCCCCAATAGGAGCTATAAAGCGAATCGATGGAAACACCACGGCTGGAGGAAGCATTGATAAAGCTGCCATCGCCGAGGTAAATACCCACATGGGATGCGCCGTAATCATACGTGGAAAAGAACACCAGGTCTCCCGGAACCAGTTCATCAGTGGAAACAGGATAACCACACTCGTACTGGGCATCTGCTGTGCGCGGCAGATAGATGCCAGCCTGGGCAAATACGTAACGCACATAACCAGAGCAATCAAAACCGCTGGGGGAAGTGCCGCCAAAAACGTAGGGCACGCCAAGATACTGCATGGAATCAGCCACCACACGACGAGATACGTAGTTGGAACCACGGCTTACCTCAGGCATTGCCTTGCCAAGCAGCGCAGTATAGGTGGACGGCCCCACCAAACCATCTGCCTCCAATCCCTGGGATGCCTGGAAAGCCTTTACGGCTTCTGCCGTTGCCGGTCCAAAGTCACCATCCGCAGTAACATCATATCCCAAACTGGCCAACTGTCCCTGAATCTCAGCTACATCGCTTCCCTGATCTCCCACCCGAAAAGCGGATGCTGCTGCCACAACAGTAAACCAGCACATGAGGATCACCGATAAAGTCGTAATGCGTATTGCCTTACTCAAAAAACCTCTCCCTTCCTCACACTACATTCATTTCTTTCAGACAATTTTCATTTTCGCTTCAAATATAGACATAAGCTGCCGTAAAGGAGGCAGCCATTCCATATTTCAAGCAAATGCAGTGTAAGCAATCAATAAGCCGAGTTCTGTCCCGCCAAAGGCGGTGATGATCATTTATCTAGGCAGGGGGATTACTCCCTCGCTCAAGCGACTTAACCCGGAAGGTCCGCGGGCCGCATCTACCCTTCCCTATTCAGTCTTGCTCCGTGTGGGGTTTACCAAAGCCAGCCAGTCACCTGACTGCTGGTGCGCTCTTACCGCACCTTTCCACCCTTACCGGGAAATCCCGGCGGTTTAAATTTCTATGGCACTGTCCCTAAGGCACCCTCGCTGGACGTTATCCAGCACACTGCCCTGTGGAGCCCGGACTTTCCTCATCTGCACCAAAAGGCACAGCCGCGATCATCCTGACAACTTACACCAACGAAAACGATTATAACATATTTAGTATGTCGTGTCAAATTAGGTACTAAATAGTAGGAACACGCAAACCTGCCTGATGAATAGCCCCCATAAAAAAGTCCCCGTCAAAAGAACGGGGACTCTATCAGTCAATTAATTTTTCTCAGCCTTTGCTGGTCTTGAAGGTATTAAGGGCCTTCTGGTACAGGTCGATGGTTTCATCCCTGAGTTCAGGATTGTCAATAAGCTCCACACCGTAACGCACACCGTCAGCGCCTCTGAAATAGGTCACTGCATTCTGGCTGCTGGCCTCTATGGTTTGGTCTGCCTGGCCATCACCATCAGTATCAACATCCAGGACCTTGCCAGTTATAGCGTAGATAGCCTTGTTGTGGTTGGCAAGTTCTACCATCATGACACCTTCATAACCATAGGTATCCATCATATGCTTCACCAGGGCTTTGGCATGCTCCTCATTGAGCTGGTTAAGGTCAGGGATAGTCCTGTCAGTAAAAGCATCTTGCAATACTGCCCAGCCATAAGTAACATTATACCCTTCATTGGCAAAAACTAAGATTTCGCCCTTCTTGCTGTCATCTCCATAAAAGATGTTGGCAGGAATGGTCCCCAAAGGTCTCTGGGGGCACTGGATGGTGTAACCATAATCTCTGCTCGTATAGGTATAGGGCAGCTCTGCGGGAACATTCTGCTTGGACTTGTCTGCCTTCTGTACCTGCTCTGTCTTGGGGGCCTTGGGTGCCTTCTTGGCATCGACGGTAGGAGCGCCTGCTCCCAGCACCAAGCCAGCCACCAGGGTAGCCGTCAGAAAAGCATTGATTGATTTCTTCAACATAATCTTCAGCTCCTATCTCATATCTTAAATAATTTATTACCGTTTGCGGGCGGGTTCCACATTTACCTTGAAGCCGTTCACCGTGTTGCGGTGCATAGCCCCCAGTACTCTTTCCGCCACCTTTTCCGGTACTTCCACAAAGGAGAACTTCTCGTATATATTGATAACCCCGATGGTGTCACCGGGAATATCCGCCTCACTGGCAATAGCCTTCACAATATCGGCAGGGCGAATCTTCTGGGCACGGCCAATATTAAAGAAGAACCTCACCATACCGGGAGCGCCACCTGTATTCTCAAAGGAAGCCTGCTCCTCCCTACTGCCAGCATCACCTTCCAGGGAAAGCTGCAAGGCTGCAGCAGCCACATCCACCGGGTCATACCCTTCCTCCAGCACCTCGGAAATAATGGTATGGTAATCATCGTAATCATCCTGCTTCAGCACCTTCAGCAGGCGCTCAGTAACAAGTTCCTTCTGCCTTTCCAGCACATCGGAAGCTGTAGGCAGCTCACGACGCTGAATCTTGGTATGGGCCAGCTTCATGATAAGGCGCAGCTGACGGTATTCCCGGGGAGAAATAAAGGTTATGGCCACGCCCTTGCGGCCTGCCCGGCCGGTACGGCCGATGCGGTGCACATATGATTCATGATCCTGGGGGATGTCGTAGTTGATGACATGGGTAATATCGTCAATGTCAATGCCCCGGGCTGCCACATCGGTAGCCACCAGAGTATCTATACGGCCATCCCTGAACTTCTTCATAACCCTATCCCGCTGTACCTGGGAAAGGTCACCATGGAGACCGCCTGCCAGATAGCCACGGGCCTCCAGCGAAGCCGTCAAGTCATCCACCGCCCGCTTGGTGCGGCAGAAAATGATGAGTTTGCCTGTCTCTTCGATATCCAGTACCCGGCAGAGGCCCTCAAACTTTTCCCTGGTCTCATAGTAGCACTGGTCAATGAGGGGCACCGTAAGATTTTCCTTGGTAATGCTCACCCGCTGGGGGTGCTTCATATACCGCTTGGAAAGCTTCTCGATGGGGGCGGGCATGGTAGCGGAGAACAACAGTGTCTGCCGCTCCTCGTTCCCAATAGCACCGATGATTTCCTCGATATCCGAGATAAAGCCCATATCCAGCATTTCATCTGCTTCATCCAGAATCAGGGTCTCCACGTCATCCAGCTTGATTGTGCCTCGGTGGAGATGATCGATAAGACGGCCCGGCGTACCCACAATCAGGTGTACCCCACGCTTCAAGGCTCGAATCTGACGGTCAATAGACTGCCCACCATAAATAGGCAGGGTACGCACACGCTTGTAGTGGCCAATCTTGTTTAGCTCCTCCGCCGTCTGGATAGCCAACTCCCGGGTAGGGGTCAGCACCAGGGCCTGAACATGATGACCAGACTCCTGGATTTTCTCCACCGTGGGGATACCGAAGGCTGCTGTCTTGCCAGTGCCTGTCTGAGCCTGGCCCACCACGTCATGGCCTTCCAGCACCAGGGGAATGGTTCCCGCCTGGATAGGAGAGGGCTCCTCAAAGCCCATATCAGCAATGGCGTGAAGCACTTTGCGGCTCAGTTCGATATCTCCGAATGACTTTAATTCCTGTTTCAAAAAGATCCTCCTGAATAAGTTGACAATGTTAAGTGTATCTTGCTTTTATATAAAAAAGCTGAAAATAAAATTAGAATTTCATTAAAGGGTGTAGTAATCCACCAACATCCGCAGGGCCGTGGAAGCAGCCTGAAGCTTCACATCATCACGGGAGCCCATGAAATCATTTACCCTCACCTGCTCGCCATGATTGCCCACCACAGCAATATAAACCCGTCCCACGGGCTTGGTCTCTGTGCCGCCGCCAGGCCCTGCGATGCCTGTAATGCCAACACCGATAGTAGTCCCCATGAG
>CAJOIN010000055.1 GCA_905234515.1 uncultured Selenomonas sp. | reverse complement strand
TATCGTCTTTCCGGCTTCATTGCTGACATTGCCCTGATGGCTTATACCATGCTGCTGCTGGGCCTGCTCTACCTTTTGGATGCAACCCTTACTCTGCCCGGTGTGGCCGGTATCATCCTCTCCATTGGTATGGCAGTTGACGCCAACGTGCTGATTTTCGAGCACTTCAAGGAGGAGTACAGGCTGAACGGCAAGACCCTGCGCCTGTCCATGCAGGCCGGTTTTGAGCGTGCCTTCACCACCATCTTCGACTCCAATATCACCACGATCATTGCAGCCATGGTGCTGTTCTTCCTTGGCACAGGCACCATTCGCGGCTTCGCCATCACTTTGGGCCTTGGTACTCTGCTGTCCATGCTGACGGCCATCACCCTGACCCGCTACATGCTGAAGCTCATGATTGATTCCAAGATTTCCACCAATGCCAACGCCTATGGCGCCAACGGCTACATGCTGATGGATAAACGTCCCGGACAGAAGGAGGATACTGCCAATGCCTAAGTTTGATATTGCAGGGCATAGGAAAATCTGGTTCCTCATCTCTGCCCTGGTGATCATCCCCGGCCTCTTCTGCATGGCTGTGAGGGGCTTCAACTTCGGTATCGACTTCACCGGCGGTACCATCATTGACCTGAAATTCGACCAGCCCGTGACCATCGCCCAGGTGCGCCAGAGTCTGACGCCTTATGGCCTTGAGGGCAGCACCATACAGCTCTCCGGAGCTGAGAGCGGTGTCACCGAGGGTGAGAATGTCATGATCCGCACCTCCGACATGGAGGAAGAGGAGCGCAAGGCTGTCATGGCCAGCGTCAAGGAGCAGGTTGGTTCCTATACGGTGCTCCGGGAGGAAAAGGTGGGCGCCACCATCGGTGGCGAGCTCATCACCAACGCTGTCATGGCTCTGGTAGTTTCCTGGGCCCTGATCATTGCCTATGTGGCTTACCGATTCGAGTTCCGCTTCGGCATTGCCGCGGTGCTGGCCCTGGTGCACGATATCCTCATCGTGCTGGCGGTGTTCTCCTTCACCCAGCGGCAGATTGACTCTTCCTTCATTGCGGCGCTTTTGACCATCGTGGGTTATTCCATCAACGATACCATCGTTATCTTTGACCGTATCCGCGAGAACCTGCGCCTGCACTTCCGCCGGGGCGGGGATGTGAACCAGCTGGTGAACACCTCTGTTTACCAGACCCTGACCCGTTCCCTTTACACTGTGTTCACGGTCATGTTCACCACGGCGGCTCTGTATTTCTTCGGCGGCGAGACCACCAAGGACTTTGCCTTTGCCCTGCTGGTGGGCTTTGCTTCCGGCTGCTATTCTTCCATCTTCATTGCCAGCCCCATCTGGATTACCCTGCGCAATCGGGCTGAGAAGAAGCCTGTGGCTAAACCTGCCGAGGCTAAATAAGCTTTATCCATGGAGCCCGTGCCCTTAGGTTAGGGGCGGGCTCCTTTTCTTTCCCTGGGCTGAAGTCTTGTATTTCAACCCAGGGAAAGAAAAGGATTTTAATCATTTATAACGAATTTTGTAGTGACAGCACTTTACTAGGAGTAAGATATGCTAAAAGAATGGAGAAAATACGACAGGATTCCAGAAGCCGCTGCGTTGGCTTCTGCCCTGGGGGTGACGGAACTGGCAGCTGAAGCTCTCTGGCACCGGGGCCTCCGGGAGGCGGAGGAGGCAGAAAGGTTTTTGCATCCTGAAGAGGTGCCCTTCTGTGACCCTTTCCTTATGAAGGATATGGAAAAAGCTGTGAAGCGCATTTCCCAGGCTTTAGATGGGCACGAGAAAATAGTAATCTATGGAGATTATGACGTTGATGGCATGACAGCTACTTCCCTTATGGTGCATAATCTTCGCGCCCTGGGGGCTGAGGTTTCCTACTATATTCCGGACCGTAAGAAGGAAGGTTATGGCTTCAATCTTAAGGCTCTGCAGCAGATTGCCTCGGAGGGGGCCAGGCTGCTGATTTCCGTAGACTGTGGCATTGCTTCTGTTGAGGACGTGGTGGCCATGGCGGGGAAACTTGATATAGTTATTACCGACCATCATCTGCCAGGGGAGAGTTTGCCTGCTGCTCTGGCGGTGGTGAACCCGCATCGCCAGGATTGCCCATATCCAGACAAGAATCTGGCAGGCGTAGGGGTGGCCTTTAAACTCTGCCAGGCCCTGTGGCAAAGACTGCGGGGGAAGGATTTCCAAGGAGACCTGGAGCTGGTGGCTTTGGGGACAGTGGCGGATATAGTGCCCCTGACCGGGGAGAACCGCAAGATTGTCAAACAGGGGTTAATCAAGCTGCAGGAGTCAGATTTCCTGGGTATCAGGGCTTTGGTAGAGGTGGCTGGACTTAAGGACAAGGAAATCACCGCAGGCCATATAGGCTTTGTCCTGGCGCCCCGGCTTAATGCTGCAGGACGCCTGGGCAGTGCGACGGACGGGGTGCGGCTGCTGCTTTCCCGGGATATTGACGAGGCAGAGCAACTGGCCCAGGAGCTTGACATGCTTAATGGCAGAAGGCAGGCCACTGAAGCGGAAATTCTGGCCGCGGCTGTGGCAGAACTGGAGAGCGGAGACACTTCCCCAGAGGATATGCAGGCCATTGTGGTGGCGGGAAAGGAATGGAACCCAGGAGTCATAGGGATTGTGGCGTCCCGACTGGTGGAAAAATATTACAAGCCAACCGTGGTGCTTTCCGTGCAGCCGGATGGCATATGCAAGGGCTCCTGCCGCAGCATTGAGGGCCTGCACATGTATGAGGCACTTACAGCCTGCAAGGAGGAACTTGTTCAGTTTGGCGGCCATGAGATGGCTGCAGGTTTATCGGTGCGGGAGGAAAAGATTGATGATTTCCGCAAAGCTCTCCAGGATTATGTGGGGGCTCATCTTAGTGCTGATGACTATGTGCCCAAGGTAACGGTAGAATTTGAAATGAGTCCTTCTGAGGTCACCTTTCAGATGATTGAGGAACTTTCCCTATTGGAGCCTTATGGTATGGGGAATCCCAAGCCTACTTTTGGCTGCCGGGAGGTCAGGGGCACAGAAGCCCAGGCCATTGGCACCCAAAAGCAGCATCTTCGTTTTAAAGTGGGCAGCGAAGGTCATCAGGTTACTGCCCTTTGCTGGAATCGCAGTCAGCTGGCGGGGGTTGTGAATGCTGAGGAGATAGATATTGTATATACTCCTTCTATAAATGAATGGAACGGCTATCGCAGCGTGCAGTGCATTGTGGATTCATTATCACCAGCTCAGGGAGAACGTGTTTTTCCCCAGCGCGAGGTGCTGGCAGATATTTATCGTTTCTTGCGGGGGGTTCAGAAGCAGGAAGGGAATATACCCTACAAGGCAGAAGAATTAGTCCTAAGCTTCAGCGCAGGAGGCAGTCATATTTCTCTCTATACCTTTGCTAAGGGACTTAGAATCTTTCAGGAACTTGGCCTTCTGCATCAGAATTTAGAGGAAGAGTGCTACTATCTGCCGCCTGTGGCAGGCAAAATGGATTTGGAGGCATCACCAACCTTCAGGCGCCATCGCTGAGAGGAGTGTGAACAGGGTGAATGACAAAGGCAAAAAACCTGTTACCATAGAAGGTATTATTGAAGCTGTAAAGGGATACCAGCCTCATGCAGATACAGAGCTGATCAAGCGCGCCTACGAGCTGGCAGAGTCGGCTCATAGAGGACAGACACGTGTATCAGGTGAGGCGTATATTATCCATCCTCTCCATGTGGCCCAGATACTTACCGAACTTCATCTCGACGATGAGACCGTCAGTGCAGCCCTGCTTCATGATGTGGTAGAGGACACCATCTACACTAATGAGCAGATGCAGGAAATGTTTGGCGAAGAAGTTGCCATGCTCATTGACGGGGTCACCAAGCTGAGCCGCATCCAGTACAAGTCCAAGGAAGAAGTGCAGCTGGAGAACTACCGCAAGATGTTCCTGGCCATGGCCAAGGATATCCGGGTCATTATGATCAAGCTGGCGGACAGGCTGCACAATATGCGGACCCTAAAGTACATGAGGGAGGACAAACAGAAGCGCATCGCCAAGGAGACCATCGAAATCTATGCCCCCTTGGCCAACCGCTTGGGCATTTCCAATGTGAAGTGGGAGCTGGAGGATCTGTGCCTTCGTTACCTTGACCCGGAAACCTACTATGACATGGTGGAGAACGTCAAGCAAAAGCGCAAGGAGCGTCAGGCCTTCATAGATTCTTCCATTGAGCAGATTACCGAGAAGCTGGCGGAAAGCAATATCAAAGCGGATATCAGCGGCCGCGCCAAGCACTTCTACAGCATCTATAAAAAGATGAAGCGGGACAAGAAGGACATTAGCGAGATTTACGACTTGTCAGCCGTCCGCGTCCTGGTGGAAAGCGTCAAGGACTGTTACGGGGTCCTGGGGGTCATCCATGCCATGTGGAAGCCCATTCCGGGCCGTTTCAAGGACTATATTGCCATGCCCAAGTCCAACGGCTACCAATCCCTGCATACCACGGTTATGACCCGCGGGTATCCTTTGGAAATCCAGATTCGCACCTTTGCCATGCACCAGGTATCTGAGTTTGGTGTGGCTGCCCACTGGAAGTACAAGGAAACTGGCAAGAGCGTCGGGGCTGGCAGCGAAATGGATCAGAAGATGTCCTGGCTCCGTCAGATGGTGAACCTCCAGCAGGAGTACACGGACCCCAAGGAATACTTCGAGGCTATGAAGGTGGATATCTTCTCTGACGAAGTCTTTGTCTTCACCCCTAAGGGAGATGTTATCGACCTGCCCAAGGGCTCCATTCCCATTGACTTTGCCTATCGCATCCACACAGAGGTGGGCCACCATTGTGTAGGTGCTAAAATAAACGGCAAGCTGGTGCCTTTGGAAACCAAGCTGCGCAACGGTGATATTGTTTCGGTGCTCACCAATAAGGCCAACGGCGGCCCTAGCCGTGATTGGCTGAATATCGTGGCTTCTTCTGAGACCCGTAGCAAAATCCGCACTTTCTTCAAGAAGGAGAAGCGGGAAGAGAATATTGAGCGGGGCCGGGAGATGGTGAAGGACGAGGCCAAGCGCCTGGGATACCTTCCCAGGGATCTTTTGAAGGAGGACAGGCTGGAGCAGGTGGCCCAGAAGCTGAACATCCTCACAGAAGACGACCTGCTAGCAGCCCTGGGCTTTGGCGGTGTGGCGCTTCACGGCATTATGATGAAGCTCATTGAGCTTTACAAGAAGGATGTGAAGGAGTCTACTTCGCCGGATGTGTCCAAGCTGCTGTCCGAGCTGAAGCAGCCTGCCGGAGGGGGAGACAGGAGAAAGAAATCCAGCCACGGCGTACTGGTAGAGGGCGAAAGCGGACTTTTGGTGCGTCTGGCCCGCTGCTGCAGCCCCATTCCCGGGGACCCTATTGTTGGATATATTACCAGGGGGCGGGGGGTATCTGTACACCGGGCAGACTGTCCCAATGTGATGAATGATGCTGATTTCTCCCGCATGATAGAAGTGGCCTGGGATATTGGCCTGGATAAGGAATATACGGTTGAGCTGGAGATTATCTGCAATGATCGCAGCGGCATGCTGGCAGAACTGCTGGCCGTCCCCTCGGAATTGAAGATGAACATCAGAAGTGTCAATGCCAACCCCAACCGCAACAATAAGACGTCCACAGTGCTCTTGGGCTTGGATGTGAAGAATTCCAGCCAGGTGGGGCAAATTATGACCCGCTTGCGTCGGGTAAAGGATGTCTACAGTGTTACCCGCAAGTTGAGTGGACCGGGCAAAGGAGGAGAATAAGTGAGTCTGAAAGTCTATACCATACCTACGGCCCCCATTGAGGAAAACTGCTATGTGGCAGTAGATGAGGACAGCCGCCAGGGCTTGATTATCGACCCAGGCAATGAGGCGGAAAAGATATTTTCCCTGGTGAAGGGAGAAAAGATTGAGGTTCAGGCCATTCTTCTTACCCACGGCCATTGGGATCATATCGGCGCAGTGGAAGAGCTTCGGCAGAAGCTTAGGGTGCAGGTGCATATCCATGGGGATGATTCAGGCATGCTGACCGATAGCAGGCAGAATCTGTTTGCTTTCATGTCAGGGGGGAAGATGGAAGGAGAGCCCGCTGACAAGGTCTTCCGGGAAGGGACCGTTTTTGCCTGTGGGTCATTTAGCTTCAGGGTTATCCATACTCCGGGCCATACGCCGGGAGGTTGCTGTTTCTACTCTGAGGAGGCTGGGGTGCTCTTTTCAGGGGACTCCCTCTTTGCGGAGGAAATTGGCCGCTGTGATTTTCCTGGCGGTTCTCTTGCAAGCCTGGTGGGGAGCCTCAAGGAAAAAATACTGCCTTTGCCGGAAGAAACCAAGGTTTACCCAGGTCACGGCCCTGCCACCACCGTGGGCTGGGAGCGGGTACACAATCCCTATCTGGGTTAAGGGAAAACAGAAGACAAAAATGGCTGGAAAATGGAAGGAAGGGGCTTTATGGATAAATTCAGAATTGCAGTAATCGCTGGTGACGGCATTGGCCCGGAGGTCATTGAAGAAGGCAAGAAGGTATTGAGCAGCATTGCTGAACTGGACGGCGGCTTTGAAGTTGAGTTTACGGATTTCCCCTGGGGGTGCGAATACTATCTTCAGAAGGGGGAAATGATGCCTGAGGATGGCCTTGACATCCTGAAGGATTTTGATGCCATCTATCTGGGGGCTGTGGGCTACCCGGGGGTGCCGGACAATGTTTCCCTGGGAGGTCTGTTGCTGAAGATTCGTCGTGGCTTTGACGAATACATCAATCTCCGCCCTGTGAAGCTGCTGCAGGGGGCGCCCTGTCCTTTGAAGGACGTGTCTTGTGAAGATATCGACATGATTGTGGTAAGGGAAAACAGCGAGGGCGAGTACGCCAATGTGGGGGCAAGGCTTTATCCAGGCACCCCTCAGGAGATGGCTCTGCAGACCGGGGTGTTCTCCCGCAAGGGCTGTGAGCGAGTGATTCGCTATGCCTATGAGCTGGCCCAAAAAGAAGGCAAGACCCTGACCTCCATATCCAAGGGGAATGCCTTGGGCTACTCTATGGTCTTCTGGGATGAAATCTTTGCCGAGGTGGGGAAGGAATACCCTGAGGTCAGGACCCAGAAGCTTTTGGTAGATGCTGCCAGCATGTTCTTTGTAAAGGATCCTAAGCGTTTCCAGGTGGTGGTTACCAGCAATCTCTTTGGTGATATCCTGACGGATTTGGGAGCGGCTATTGCAGGTGGCATGGGCCTGGCAGCAGGCGCCAATCTTAACCCTGAAAAGAAGTTTCCCTCCATGTTCGAGCCTATCCATGGCAGTGCTCCGGATATAGCAGGCAAAGGGTTGGCCAATCCCCTGGCTTCCATCTGGTCCATTGCCCAGATGCTTGATTTCTTTGGCAGGGAAGACTGGGGAAAACGGGTTATTGAGGCCATTGAGACCCTGCTGGTGGAGAAGAAGACTCTGACTCCGGACCTGGGCGGTACAGCCAAAACCCAGGATATTGCCCCGGCTATTTTGGAAATCTTAAAGAGATGAAGGAACATAATTTATGCGTTTGATTATCGGTATCTCCGGTGCCAGCGGCTCCTTGCTGGGCTATCGTCTTTTACAGGCTTTGAGGGAGTTTCCTGAGGTGGAGCCCCAGCTTATTATCACGGAAGGAGCCAGGGAGACCCTGGCCTGGGAAACGGATCTGAAAGTGGAAGATTTTACGGCTCTGGTGGATGTGGTATATGACAATAACAACCTGGCCGCCAATATAGCCAGTGGTTCTTACCCCACCGACGGCATGATTATTGTGCCCTGCAGCATGAAGACCGTGGCAGGCATTGTGGCTGGCTTTGCCGATAATCTCCTGTTAAGGGCTGCAGATGTTTGCCTGAAGGAGGAGCGGAAGCTGGTGCTGGTGCCACGGGAGACTCCTCTGTCACGTATACATTTGCGAAACCTGAAGGAGGCAGCAGATTACGGCTGCAGCATTGTGCCCCCCATGTTGACCTTCTACAATGGGGCAGACAGCCTGGAGCGGCAGATGGACCATATTATCGGCAAGGTGCTCTCAAGGTTTGGCTTGGAGTACAGCAGGTTTGTGCCCTGGCAGGGGCGATGAGCAGTATCTTTTACTGATTTGCAGAGAATGAGGCAGGTGTCTCATTCCTTGTAAATATGTCGAAATAGTATGTTATTTGTGAAAAGGAGGCATGGTTATGTGGAAAAAGAAACTGGTGGCGGCGGCATTGGGCTTTGTACTGGCCCTGCCAATACCGGCCTGGGCTTCGGTGCAGAAGGATGGGGTACACATCACTATCCTGCATACTAATGATATGCATTCCAGGGTGCTGACAACTGATGACAGCAGCAAGTCTGTCGGCATGGGCTGGCTGGCAGGGGCCATGAAAGCCCAGCGCCAGACAGAACCGGACACTTTAGTGCTGGATGCGGGAGATACTTTCCATGGAATGCCCATCGTCAACCTGAGCCTGGGAGAGAATATGGTGTTGCTCATGAACCTGGCAGGCTATGATGCCACTACACCTGGCAACCATGATTTCAACTACGGCGCAGACAGGCTGCGGGAACTGGCGGGGATGCTGGAGTTTCCCATGCTTAGCGCCAATGTGCTGGATAAGAACAGCCAGCGCACCATCTTTAAGCCATATACCAGCTATGAGTTCAATGGGGTGAAGGTGGCAGTCCTGGGGCTTACTACCCCTGA
>CAJOIN010000054.1 GCA_905234515.1 uncultured Selenomonas sp. | reverse complement strand
TATCTCAATAAAGGCTCCCAAAGCCCCACCTCCAAACAATGACAAAGGCTGTTGCCCCAAATATGCAACAGCCTTATTGTACTATTTTTCTTTAGTAAACTCAATCAATAAACACAAGTTTACAATATTAGATTTTACTCTTTCCCACCTGGTCGAAGACCTTGGTAATGCTCTCAGAGGGAGCCTTATCCATGAGGCTCACCACATAGATGGCAATGAGGGAGAAGAGGAAACCGGGGACGATTTCGTAGAGGCCCAGCCAGGCGAACTGCTTCCAGATGAGGACGGTGAGGCCGCCTGTCACGATGCCTGCCAGGACGCCGTTCCTGGTGGTGCGGCGCCAGAAAAGGGACATGAGCACAGCAGGGCCGAAGGCGGCACCGAAGCCTGCCCAGGCGTAGGATACCATGTCCAGGATGAAGCTGTTGGGGTTCAGGGCAAAACCGATGGCCAAAGCCGCTATGACCAGCACGGAGATGCGGCTGACCCAGATAAGCTCCTTCTGCTGGGCATCACGGTGAATGATGGAGCGGTAGAAGTCCTGGGACACGGCGGAGGCTGCCACCAGCAGCTGGGCGGAAGCGGTGCTCATGATGGCCGCCAGCACTGCGGCCAGAATCATGCCTGCAATCACTGAGGGGAACATGGTATTGGTCATCACCAGGAACACCGTCTCACGATTGGCTTCCGTCAAAGGCTCGGCAAGGAATACGGAGCCCACCATGCCCACGGCCAGGGCGGCCGCCAGGGACAGGATGACCCAGACCATGGCAATATTGGTGGCCTGGGGAATGTCCCTGGTGCTCTTGATGGCCATGAATCGCACGAGAATATGGGGCTGGCCAAAGTAGCCAATGCCCCAGCCCATCAGGGAGATGATTTCCAGCGCCGTAATGGTGGAGCCGTCTGGCTTCTGGAAGGGCTCAAAGAAGGAGGCATGGTAAGTGCTGATGGCCTCGGCCGTTTCCACAGGGCCTCCCAGCAACATCATGGCAAAGAGGGGCACAATAAGAATGGCAAAGAACATCATGACGCCCTGGATAAAGTCTGTGCGGGACACAGCCAGGAAGCCGCCGGTGAGGGTATAGAAAACCACCGCCCCTGCGGAAAGCAGCAAAGCATAGGTGTAATCCATGCCGAAGATGGTCTCAAAAAGCCTGCCCCCGGACACAAAGCCGGAGGCGCTGTAAATCACAAAGAAAATAAGGATAAAAATAGCAGGAATCACCCGCAGCAGCCTCGAAGTATCTTCAAAGCGGTTCTCCAGAAAATCAGGCAGGGTCAGGGAATTGTGAGCCAGCTCCGTATAGACACGCAGACGGGCCGCCACGAAGTGCCAGTTGGCCCAGGTGCCCAGCACTATCCCTAAGGTAATCCAGCCGGCGTTAAGGCCTGCCACGTAGGCAAAGCCCGGCACTCCCATAAGCATCCAGCCGGACATATCCGAAGCCTCGGCGGAAAGGGAGGTAACCCAGGCACCCAGCTTGCGGTTCCCCAGGAAGTAATCGCTCATATTGCGGGTACGGCGGTAATAATAGACCCCAATGCTCATCATAAGGAGCATATAGACAACGAAAGTAATTATAATGGCTATATCATGTGTCAAAGAATTTCCCCCTTTAATTAGTTAAGTTTACAACATAGCAAACATTATACCATAGATTTGGGGATAATGCTCTAATTATACTCACATATTTTACATAGAAGCTATATATCATAGACATAGTGTACAGGACATATTTTTTTTGCAAAAATAATGCTTGCATTCTGTAAACACTTCCCGTATAATAGCAAAGGTTTGTTTCCAAGCCGACTCATTATGTATGATTCGCAGATGGATTTTTAAGGCAGACTTTGCTTCAAAAGCCTTGAAAATTTTCTCTGCGTACTTTTCGTGCGTAAAAACGCATGTATTTAGGAGGACAAATATGAATAAGTATGATGTGGCAATCGTGGGCGGCGGCCCTGCAGGTATCTTTGCGGCCTATGAGCTGTGCCTGAAGAAGCCTGAGCTGAAGATTATCCTGCTGGAGTCCGGCAAGGATATCTACCACCGGGTCTGCCCCATTTCTGCTGGCAAGGTAAAGAGCTGTATCGGCTGCAAGCCCTGCAGCATCATGCGCGGCTTCGGCGGCGCCGGAGCCTTCTCCGACGGCAAGTACAACTTCACCACCAAGTTTGGCGGCTGGCTCAACGAGTATCTGCCGGACAGCGAGGTCATGGAGCTGATTGACTATGTAGACAAAATCAATCAGGAGCATGGCGCCCCCAGCAAGGTCTTTTCCACGGAGAACTCCGATATCGGCCGTCTGGCCCTGCAGCATGATTTGCACCTGCTTTCTGCCAGCGTGCGCCACCTGGGCACGGAGAACAACCTCAAGATGCTCCAGGCCACTTACGAATATCTGAAGGACAAGGTGGAGTTCCGCTTTGAGTGCCCTGTGGACCACATCAATTCCGACGGTCAGGGCACCAACGGGCTGACCCTGGGAGACGGCACGGAAATTTCTGCCGAATACCTGATTGTGGCCCCGGGCCGGGCAGGCGCCGAGTGGTTCTCCAACGAGTGCGAGCGCCTGGGGCTCCAGCAGGAGAACAATCGGGTGGACGTGGGCGTCCGGGTGGAGACTCCCGATGAGGTATGGAACCACATCACCAGCCAGGTCTATGAGGCCAAGCTGGTGTACCGCACCAAGCGCTATGGCGACTCCGTCCGCACTTTCTGCATGAACCCCCACGGTCACGTGGTCATGGAAAACACCGACGGCATCATCACCGTCAACGGCCACTCCTACAGCGACCCCAAGCTCCAGAGCAAGAACACCAACTTTGCCCTGCTGGTGAGCAACCGCTTCACCGCCCCCTTCAAGGAGCCCCACAAGTACGGCAAGCGCATTGCCTCCTTCTCCAATATGCTGGGTGACGGCATCATTGTCCAGCGCTTCGGCGACCTCATGAAAGGCCGCCGCACCAATGCCCACCGCATGAGCAAGAGCTTCACGGTGCCCACCCTGGCTGCCACTCCTGGCGACCTGTCCCTGGTACTGCCCAAGCGCCACCTGGACAACATCATCGAGATGATCCAGGCCCTGAACACGGTGGCTCCCGGCATGACCAACGACGATACCCTGCTCTACGGCGTAGAGGTGAAATTCTACAGTTCCCGGGTGGTGCTCACCAATGACCTTGAGACTGAGCACAAGAACATCTTCGCCATCGGCGACGGCGCCGGCGTAACCCGCGGCCTTTCCCAGGCCAGCGCCAGCGGCGTGCATGTGGCCAGGGCCATACTGGAAAGACTTTGATTAGGTGAGCAAGTTACAGAAATAAAAGCTGCAGCCTTATATAATAGAGCCATACAAAGAGTTTTCGACTTTCACAATAAGGAGAGATTGATATGGCAGTTAAGGTAATTACCAAGGAGAATTTCCAGGCGGAGGTTCTTGAAGCAAGCCAGCCGGTGCTGATTGATTTCTGGGCTTCCTGGTGCGGCCCCTGCCGCATGCTTTCCCCTCTGGTGGAGGAAATCGCTGAGGAGCACCCGGAAATAAAGGTAGGCAAGGTCAATGTGGATGAGCAGCCTGAGCTGGCCCAGCAATTCGAGGTCATGAGCATTCCCATGCTGGCAGCCTTCAAGAATGGCAAGCTGCTGAATTCTTCCGTGGGGGTACAGCCCAAGGAGCAGATTCTGGCCCTGCTGAAGTAACTAGATAAAATATTTTCCCCTAGATACAAAGAAGCCCTCCGGCTTTGCGCAAGACGCGCAAGCCGGAGGGCCTTTCTTATGCCTGTAATTCCTTGGCGGTCAGGATAGCCTTGATTTTTATATCCAGGCGGTTCTCCAAGTCAATGAATTCGTCGTGGACGGTCTGCACCATGGGCAGGGCCATAATGCGGCTTTCGGGGATATAGACGATGCGTCCCCGCACCCCATTGGTGAGCTCCACCCAGGCGCCTATCATGGCACGGTTAGTATTGCGTATGAACTGCACCGAAAACTCCGGGTCCAATTTCCCGTTCTTCATATCATCCCCGATGGCAGCAAAGGCATCAAAGGGAGAATTCTTCCGAGCGTAAGCACGGTTGCTGGCCATGGCATCATAGATGTCCAGGAAGGCAATGATGCGGCCAAAATCAGAAATATCCTCTCTCGTCAGCCCCAAAGGATAGCCGGTGCCATCACCACGCTCATGATGCTGGGCAACGCCTGCCAGGACCTCCGGCCTTTTTTCACCGGCATTTTCCAGCATAGTCACCCCATACTCAGTATGCTGCTGAATAAGGGCAAACTCCTCATCGGTGAGGGGCTCTGTCTTATCCAGCACTTCCTTGTTTATTTTCAGCTTGCCCACGTCATGGAGAAGCCCGGCCGCAATAAGTTCTTCCCGCCGATGCTTCCCCCACTCAAGCCAATTGCCCATAAGAGCAGCAAGGATTCCCACATGGAGACTGTGATGAAAGAGATATTCCCCCTCCATATCCATATTGTGGATATGGGGAATGGCCTTGGAACCGTCAGAAGCAAGCTCCCGACCAATGACTTCCACGATTTCCCAAAGAAGAAAACTATCCAGCTTTCCATTTTGGGCCACTCCCTGCAGAAGGCGCTCCACCTTGTCATAAGTTTTTTCATACCAGGTTACATAGTCCTCATCCAGCAAATGCTCTCTACCGGGGATATCTACTACCTTGTCACTTTCATCTATGTAGATGGAAAAGATAGGGCGCTCCAAGAGATTGCAGATGTTATCCCGCGTCAGCACCTGCCCCTTGGACAGCAGCACCTCTCCACTTTCTCCAAAAACGTCACGTCCTACCCGCATACCGGGCCGCAGGTTTTCTATGGCATAGGCTTGCAGCATAATATCAGCCCTTTACTAAGTTTTTCGTCACTGCGTCAAGAGTTCCCTGGCGGTCATGATTGATTTGACCGTTATATCCTTGCGGTTCTCCAGGTCGACAAACTTGTCATAGATGGTCTGTACCATGGGCATGGCAGCAATACGGCTTTCAGGTATGTAGACAATGCGGCCGCGCTCGCCATTGCTGAGCTCAACCCAGGTCCCCACCAGGGCACGGCTGGTATTTTTCATGAACTGCACCGCAAACTCAGGGTCCAGCCGCCCAGCCTTCATATCATCCCCCATAACGGCAAAAGCCTCAAAGGGTGATTTTTTGCTGGCATAGACACGATTGCTGGCCATGGCATCATAAATATCCAGGAAGGCCAAAATACGGGCAAAAACAGAAATGCTTTCTTTGCCAAGACCCGCAGGATAGCCGGAACCGTCACAACGTTCATGATGCTGGGCTACTCCTGATATCACGTCAGATATCTCCACCCCAACCTCCTGAAGCAGTCTTGCTCCGAACTCAGGATGGCGCTTGATGATGGCAAACTCCTCAGGCTTAAGCTTGCCCGTCTTGTTCATCAGGTTCTTGTCGATGGTCAGCTTGCCTATATCATGCAAAAGGCCTGCTGCCACCAATTGCCTGCTTTGCCACTCCGGCCATCCCATCCAGGTTCCCATAAGGGCAGCCATAATGCCAACATTGAGGCTATGATGGAAGATATAGTCGCCCTGGCGCTCCATGTTGTGAATCTGGGAAAAGGCCTTGGCGCCGTCTGCAGCCAGCTTGTCGATGATGACAATCACCACACGCTGCAGTCTTTGATAATCAAGGCGCCTCTCCCGTACGGTGTTTGTAAGCAGGGATTCCACCTGATCACGAACGATGTCGTAATAGGCCATGTAGTTTTCATCCAGAAGTTGGTCCATGCCCGGTATATCTATCATGGCAGCTTATGCCTCCTCTGCACAGATTTCCATCAGCCTTTAACTACTATGTTCACAAGCTTCTTGGGTACGCAGATAACCTTCACGATGGTCTTGCCCTCAGTGAGTTCCTTGGCACGAGGCAGTTCCATGGCCACCTTCTCCATCTCGGCACGATCGATGCCGGCGGGAATCATGATCTTGTCGCGGACCTTGCCGTTGATCTGGAGCACGATTTCCACCTCGTCCTGCACCAGGGCGCTCTCCTCATAGGAGGGCCACTTCTGGGCATGGACGGAGCCTTCGCCACCCAGCTCATGCCAGAGTTCTTCGGTGATATGAGGAGCAAAGGGTGCCAGCATGCGCACCAGGGCGCTGGCCAGTTCCTTCACAAGACCAGCGTTGACTTCCTTATTGTCGAAAGCATAGAAGGCATTCACCAGCTCCATGATGGAGGAAATAGCGGTGTTGAACATGAAGCGGTCGCGAACATCCTCGGTAACCTTCTTGATGGTGGTATGGAGGACGCGGCGCAGCTCTTTCTCTTCCTTGGTGAGAGAAGCTGCATCATAGCCCTCAGGAGCCCCCTTGATGGTCTCCTCGAAATGGGAAAGGATGCGCCAGACACGGGACAGGAAGCGGAAGGAACCTTCCACGCCTTGGTCACTCCACTCCAAGTCGCGATCCACGGGAGCTGCAAAGAGGATGAAGAGACGGGCAGTATCAGCACCGTATTTGGCAATGATTTCCTCCGGGGAAACCACGTTGCCCTTGGACTTGCTCATCTTAGAGCCGTCCTTGATGACCATGCCCTGGGTCAGCAGGTTGTTGAAGGGCTCATCAAAGTCCACCAGCCCTGCATCGTGGAGGACCTTAGTGAAGAAGCGGGAGTAGAGCAGATGCAGGATAGCATGCTCAATGCCGCCGATATACTGATCAACAGGCGCCCAGTAGTTCACCTTGTCCTTGGCAAAGGGTGCTTTGTCATTGTGGGGGTCCGTATAGCGCAGGAAGTACCAGGAGGAGCAGATGAAGGTATCCATGGTATCCGTCTCGCGCTTGGCATCAGCGCCGCACTTGGGGCACTTGCAGTTCACGAACTCTTCGCACTGGGCCAGCGGAGAAACAGCTCCCTGCTCGAAGGAGACATTCTCAGGCAGCTTCACCGGCAGGTCTTCCTCCGGCACCAGCACCTCGCCGCAGTGGGGGCAGTGGATAACCGGGATGGGAGCGCCCCAATAGCGCTGGCGGGAAATCAGCCAGTCACGCAGGCGGTAGTTCACCTTGCGCTTGCCGAAGCCCTCTTTCTCTGCCTTGTCCATGATGGCGCTCATGGCGGCGTGCATTTCCATGCCATCAAACTCACCGGAGTTCACCAGCTCGCCGTTCTTCTCATCGTAAGCATGGTCCATCTCCTCCAGTTTCAGGGTCACGCCCTTGGGCTGGCAGGTGATGATGATGGGCAGGTTGTACTTCTTGGCAAACATCCAGTCGCGCTGGTCCCCAGCAGGCACGCCCATGACGGCGCCAGTGCCGTAGTCAGCAAGCACATAGTTGGTTACCCAAAGTTCCACCTTGTTGCCGTTGAAGGGGTTCACTGCATAGACGCCAGTGAAGACGCCTTCCTTCTCGGACTCGCTGGAAGTGCGCTCCAGCTCGGACTGGTTGCGTGCTTTCTCGCAGAAAGCCTTGATTTCCTCAGCCTTGGGATTGTCCTTGAGGATTTTCTCGATAATGGGATGCTCCGCAGCCAGAGCCACGAAGGTGATGCCGTAGGCCGTATCGGGACGGGTAGTATAAACGGACAGCTTCTCATCCAGCTGGGGCACATCAATATCAAACTCCAGGCCCTCGCTACGACCAATCCAGTTGTTCTGCATGGTCTTGACCCGCTCCGGCCAGCCGGGCAACTTGTCCAGGTCCTTCAGCAGCCTGTCAGCATAGTCCGTAATCTTCAGGAACCACTGGGACAGGTCTTTCTTATGTACCTCATTGTCACAGCGCCAGCACTTGCCGTCAATGACCTGCTCGTTGGCCAGCACCGTGCCGCAGGTGTCGCACCAGTTGACGGAAGCCTCTTTCTTGTAGGCCAGCCCCCGTTTGTAGAGGAGCTCAAAGAACCACTGGGTCCACTTGTAGTAATCCGGGCTGCAGGTGATGGCCTTTCGGTCCCAGTCGTAGGACAGGCCCATTTCCTTCTGCTGGCGAATCATGTTGTCAATATTGCTGTAAGTCCAATCCCCTGGCCTTACACCATGCTTGATAGCCGCATTCTCAGCGGGCATGCCGAAAGAGTCAAAGCCCATGGGATGGAGCACATTAAAACCCTCCATGGTCTTGTAGCGGGCCATGACGTCACCGATGGAATAGTTGCGCACATGTCCCATGTGCAGATTGCCGGAGGGATAGGGGAACATCTCCAGGGCGTAGTACTTGGGACGCTCCTGGTCCATCTCGGTCTTGTAAACCTGCTCTTCTTCCCACTTCTTCTGCCACTTTTTCTCGATCTCAGACGGTGAATATTTCTCCAAAACAATCTCCTCCAACATACACGACACCCCCTCTGCCAAGGGCAGAGGGGATGATAGATTTCTTAGTTTACAGCCATCTTATATTATAACGTAATATGCGCCATAGCGTCAACCGTCATCTAAGTTTGTCCACAGCTTGCAGACACCTGTCAGGCCCTGTTAATTTCTTCCTCCCGGCAGCGCTGCTCGTGCCATTTCTTCAAGGCCTCCTCATAGCTTTCGCATTCCAGGGTAAAGCCCTTGCCTGACACCTCTGAGGTATTTGACACAATCATAAAGGCCTGGGGGTCATAGTGGTCCACGATGGTCTTCACCCGGCTCACCTGAGTAAGGCGCACCACCACAAAGAGGATTTCCTTATGCTCCCTGGCAAAGCCTCCCTTGCCCTCAATGATGGTAACGCCCCTG
>CAJOIN010000053.1 GCA_905234515.1 uncultured Selenomonas sp. | reverse complement strand
GACTGGGACTGGGCTGCTTCCTTGCCCTCGGCTACCGCAGCTTCCGCCAGAATGATGGCGGCGGTGATGACACCCTGGCCGCCGGAGCCGGATAATCTAAGCTGTTTCCTCATTTCCCTGCACCTCCTGCCCTCTCAATGACCTGATCATAAGCCGCATCATAATCCAGTTCGCTGCCGGAGCTCTCGTAAAGCAGACCGATGGGGAACTTGCCGGCACCGATGGCCTCGCCCTTCTTGATATCCTCCAGCTTGTCCCAGGCAGCCTTCATGACAGAATGGTCACGCATCCACTTCAGCATCTCCGCCGGGCTCTTGAACTTGTTGCGGCGTCCGAAAGCCGTGGGGCACTGCACCATGGCTTCGATAAAGGAGAAGCCCTTGTTGTCAAAGCCCTTGGCAATCATATCCGTCAGATGCTGCACATGGAAGGCGGTGGAGCGGGCCACATAGGTGGCACCTGCAGCCTCAGCCAGGGCGCAGGCATCAAAAGTCCTGTCCACAGAACCGTACGGCGCAGTGGTGGCCTTGCCTCCCATAGGCGTCATGGGAGAAGCCTGGCCTCCCGTCATGCCGTAGATATTGTTGTTGAACAGCACCACCGTCAGGTCCACGTTCCTGCGGCAGCCGTGGATGAAGTGATTGCCGCCGATGGCTGTGCAGTCCCCGTCACCGGTGATGACCACCACATTCAGCTCCGGGCGGGCGAGCTTGATGCCCGTGGCAAAGGGGATAGCCCTGCCGTGAGCCGTGTGGATGGTGTCAAAATCCATATAACCGGAAGCTCTGGAGGAACAGCCGATACCCGACACAATCACCGTATTGTCCTGGGTCAGGCCCTTTTTCTCAATGGCCTGGACAATGGCCTTCATGACAATGCCGTTGCCGCAGCCCGGGCACCAAAGGTGCGGAAGGCGGTTCTGGCGGAAATACTTCTCATAGCTTCTCTCAAGCTCTGCCATCATGCTCTGCCCCCTTCCACATCTCTGACCATCTTCTCAATTTCAGCCTCAATCTCCACAGGCTCAAAGGACTTCATATTGTACTTGCCGCAGAGCAGCACCGGGCACTGTCCCTTGGCAGCCCGGCGCACCTCGTGCACCACCTGGCCGTAATTCAGCTCAGCCACCAGGATGCCCTTGACCTTAGCAGCCAGTTCTTCAATGACCTTGTCAGCAAAGGGCCAGATGGTAATGAGGCGGACCAGCCCCACCTTCATGCCCTGCTCACGCATATTCTTCACGGACTCATAAGCCGTGCGGGCAGTGCCGCCGAAAGCCACCACTGCATATTCCGCATCCTCCATGAAATAGCTTTCCGTATGGATGATTTCCTCAGCAACCCTGTCAATCTTCTCATGGAGCCGCTTGATGGCCTTTTCCGTCACCGTGGGGCTGCCTACAGGGAAGCCCGTATCATCGTGAATGAGGCCCGTCACATGGATGTGATAGCCCTCGCCGAAGTTGGCCACATTGGGCACCAGATCCTCATCCGGCTCGAAGGGCTGATAGCCCTCGGCACGAGTCTTCTTGGGGCTCCTGCGGGGATACACCTCCACCTTTTCCGGCAGTTCCACCCTTTCTCTCAGGTGGCCCACCATCTCGTCCATCAACAAGATGACAGGAGTGCGGAAACGCTCGGCGTAGTTCACCGCCTGCACAGTCAGGTCAAAGGTCTCACGCACGCTCCAGGGGCACAGGGAAATCATGGGATGGTCCCCGTGGGTGCCCCAGCGCACCTGCATCACATCCCCCTGGGAAGGCGCCGTAGGCTGGCCCGTGGAGGGGCCCACCCGCTGCACATCCACCAGCACGCAGGGAATCTCCGCGCAGGCGGCATAGCCAATCAGTTCCTGCTTCAGGGAAAAGCCCGGGCCGCTGGTGGCATCCATGACCTTGTCACCGGCCATGGCAGCTCCCAGGATGGCACCCATGGAAGCAATCTCGTCTTCCATCTGCACGAACTTGCCACCGTGCTGAGGCAGGAGCTTGGCCATAGCTTCAGCGATTTCCGTAGACGGGGTGATGGGATACCCTGCGAAGAACCTGACTCCTGCCGCAATAGCACCCTCAGCGCAGGCCTCATTGCCCTGCATAAGTCTTGCCTTAGTCATGCCCTCGCCCCCTTTACCTCTGCAAGTTTATCCACAAAAATTGCATAGTCCGGGCAGCGCAGCTCGCACTGGCCGCAGCCTATGCAGTCTTCCCCTTTGACCACCTGGATTTTCCCCAGCTCGCTGACCTCAAGGACACCCTTGGGGCAAAACTCAGCGCAAATGCCGCAGCCTTTGCACCTGGCTTCTTTTACAGTAATTAACGATTGCATGGGCTACCCTCCCAAAAACACACATTTCATGCTCTAATATACTTATTTTGTATACAAAGTATAATCCATCAGCAATATGCTTTACATAATAACAGATATCTGTATAAAAATCCAGCCCTTTTGTTTATTTTTGTGCGACAAAAGAGAAAGCATAGCCGTGATACACGGCCATGCTTGCCTTTCTTGTCTTAATAAAACATATTTTTAGTTACTAACCCAGCGACGCTGGTACTTTTCCATTTCGCCCAGGATATGCAAAGTGATATGCTTGCGGAAGGAACTGTTCCCCTGCGCCAGATCCATAAGCTGTGGCAAGGGTATGATGAGAATCTTGACCTTTTCACTGACCACTTCCCCCATGATGCTGGACTTGCACTGCTCCATCAGCACCGTCTCATTGAGGATTCTTCCCTCTTTTGCCACATCCAGCATACTATACCAGCCGGAGCCGGGATCCATAAGCCTTGCCACCCTGCCTTCCAGCAGGAAGAACATATAGCCTTGGTCATGGCTCATGATAATCTGGTCATTCTCAAAGTAGGTACGCACCTTGGCAGCCCTGGCCACCTTGCCCAGCTTCTCTTCCAAAATTCCTTGGAAGTGCGGCAGGCTCCTGATATAGGCCAGGACATTCTTCTCTGTAATTTCCCCGACACTTTCCTGGGCTGTCTCCATACGCACCCTGAGGCTCTGCCAGAAAGAAGCCACCTGACTGTCCATGTGAAGCAGCATGGTGTGCAAGGTCAGGATATAGCGCCTGCAAAGTTCCTCCAGCCCCTTCTCACCGATGCTGTAACGGTTGTAGAGGATAGAAAGGGATATGCTCCCCTCCACATACTGGAAGTAAATTCCCAGCGGCATACCCTGGGCATCCCAGGCCTGCTCATAAACCTGATTCCCCGCAAAAGAACCCTCCGCTTTTGCATAGGCCACCCCCATGCCCGTAAAGGCATGGAAATTCAGGAAGTGGTCGAATACTCCCCGCCGCTCTCCCAGCAAGGTCTCCAAGCCCTTCCTCTCAAAGCAGCTGAAAGGACTGGATATCGAAAGCTGCTTGGCAAGCCTTGCCGAGGCACTTTCCACCGTTTCCTTGGGAGGGCATTTCAGCCGCACGGGTATCATGCCCAGATTACCTCTCCGGCCAGTTGTGCCCTCACCGGAAAGTAACAGGAAATAGGTGTCCACAGCATGGTTCTCATATTGCAGGAAAAGTCCCCAGGCCATGTACAAGAGCCCCATCATACGGGAAACTTCTCCCCCGATGCTCTTCAGAAGCCTTGACGTCTCTGCAGGAACCACCACCCTAAAGCCGCTTTGGGTGAAATTCTCTGGGGAAGAGCGAAAACCTGGCAGACTGGGCTTTTCAGGCAGGTTTTCCAAAACCTTCTGCCAGTATCCCATGATAGATGCCGAGATTTCCTTCTTCTCCTGCAGCATTTCAGGCAGAGAGTCCTCCTTTTTTCCTGTATAATCATAGCCCTGGGACTCCACGATAACCTTTGCCATATCCAGATGACGTATAGCCAGTCCCAACCCTGTCACCACCAGGGCGAAATCACTTGTGGTAGTTTTAACCACCAGGAAACGAACCAGATGGTCACGAGAGATGTCAAAGGGCCTGCGCCTTTCCGCCTCTGCCAATTTAGCCAGGGCAGCATCAATCTCCTCCTCCCCCATATCCTGCTGGGCAAGATTGCGGTAGATGATTTCCGGCTTCTCACGGCGTTCCTTGAAAACCACCTTCACCCAGCCCCCCGCAAGTCGGCAGTAACCGCTCTTGAGGGATTTTTCTGAGACAAACTCATTGAAAACCGTCCGGTTAAAGTTCAAAGGGGAAATCTTGCCACGCACTTTATAGATGCGTTGAACGGAAAAGTATGGAGAAATATACCCCTTATCTTCAAAAAAATGCTGTTCTTCCTCTGCCAGCGGCTCAACTGCCTCAATATCTGCCGCCAGCACTGACCGGCCAATACCACAGGCCTCACGGAGCCTCTCCTTATCCTCCCGAGGCATGCCCTCTGTGGCAATTTCAAAAGGATTTTTCATGGAGTCCCTCCTTCTCTAATCCTGAAGCGCAGGGTCAGATGGTTGCAATAAAGCCCCTCCTCTTCCCCATAGTGGTAATTTATCTCAGCAAAGACCCGGCGCATAAAGGCAATGCCCAAACCGCCAATCTTCGTATCTTCCAAGGATTCCGGCGGTTTTTCCAGAGCATCTTCCTTCTGCAAGGGGTTGAAGGGCTTGCCGCTGTCCTTGATTTCCAGCACAAAGTCCTCCCCCTTCGCCGTGGTTTTCAGCCAGACTTTCCCCTCCTCCCCTTCTGTATAGGCGTAGGAAATGACATTCACCACAGCCTCTTCAAAGCCCAGCTGCAATTTCAGCTGCCTTTTTATGGCTATGCCGGCCTCATCCGCCCGCTCCATCACATAGGCCAGCATCTCTTCATAGCAGTCATGTCGTGCGGGAAAGATTTTCCATTCGCTGTTCACGGCAATGCCTCCACCACATCATACTGGTCGAAAAAGTCATCTATACCGGATTCTTCCAAGATTTCCCCTACCATGTCTTTTACCCCTACCAAGGCCACTTTGCCATTCTGGGCCTTGGACTTTTTCATAAGCATCAAAAGCACCCGGAGGCCGGCGCTGCTTATATAAGTAAGTTCCGTCAAATCCAGCGCCATGTACCCCCCTGCTGTGAGCTTCTCCAACGCTGCCTTCTCAAGTTCTGGGGCTGTCTGGGTATCAAGCCTCTCCGTCAGAGCAAGTACCAGCCAATTCTTTTCCTTTTTTTCTGTAATAGTCATATTCAAACGCCTCCTAATATTTCGGCCCCATTAAAACGCAGAGCCAGCATGGTAATATCATCAAATTGTTCTGCCCCCTGGGCAAAGGCTTCCAAATCCTCCCTGACTGTCAGGCACATAGCCACAGGGTCCATGCCCTGACATGAGCCAAGAACGGCTTCCAGCCGCTCATACCCGTAGAACTCCCCTGCCTGGTTATTGCCCTCGGGGACCCCGTCAGTATAAAGATATATCACGTCCCCAGGGACCATCCTGCAGGAGCGTGGCTTATATGGTATCTCCCCCATGCTGCCAAGCATAATGCCTGATTTTTTCTTCAGCCACTCCCCTGTGCCATCAGGGTGTAGCAAACGGGGCGGTGTATGGCCGCCATTGACATAATCAAGCACCCCGGTTTTGATATCAAGAATGCCTAGCCACACCGTCACGAACATACCTCGCTCGTTCCCTTGGCAAAGCGTGTCATTGGCATCACGGGCAATCTCGTCCACAGAGGCGCCTGTTTCTGCCAGCGCCTTGATGACGGCCCTGGCCCTCATCATGAACATGGCGGCAGGGATTCCCTTGCCGGACACATCAGCTACTATGAAAGCCAGCCTGTCAGTGCCCACGAAGTAGAAATCATAGAAATCCCCTCCCACCTCCTTGGCAGTGTCCATGGAAGCGTAAATATCAAATTCCTTGCGCTGGGGGAAGGGCGGGAAGATGGAGGGCAGGGAAGAATATTGGATTTCCCTGGCAAACTCCAGTTCCTGGTCAATGCGGGCCGCTGCCTCGTCAATGTAATGCTTGAGGGCGTCCACCGTATTGTTGATGTCGTCAGACAGGGAGATGAATTCCTCGCTGCTGCGCACATCCACCACCACGTCCAGCTGCCCCGCAGTAATACGGCTCAGGGATTTGTTGATGCTGTGGATCTTATCCACAATGAGACGGCGAATCAGGCAGTAGATGAGGATGAAGAGGGATGAGAAAATCAGCACTATCACAAAGGTCATGAGATAGACCGAAAGGTTTCGGGAAAAATCCGCCTTTTCCACCGTCGCTACAGCCAGGATACGGTACTTTCCGGCCTGCAGCGGCATCACATAAGCCTCCTTGCCCCCCAGCACGGCCAGGTAGATTTCCCCTTCCTCCATGCCCTGCCAGTCAATCCTGGTATTTTCCTCAGTTATATTTTCTTCTGCTCCCACTGCTGTGCTCTTCAGCCTGCCCTCCTGGTCAAAGACCAGCAGATAGCCGCTGTCACCCACGTGCCAGTTCTCAGTGATGCTGCCTATCAATAGCCCGGAATCCGCCTGGGAGCCATCGAAGAATTTCCCTTCAGGTTCCTCTTCTTCCCCCTTGGCACTGAGCATTTCATTGCGCCCGGCCACAGAGATGATTTCCCGCTTCAAATCCTCCAGGTTCTGCCGGAAAGTTTCCTCCATGGTGCCATGATAAATACGGGTCTGCAGCGCATAGGTAAAGGAAAAAGCACAGCCAAAGGCCACCACGATGCAAACCAGCAGCCATTTTTGAAAGGTCTCGGCAATATGGGGCACGCCCTCCCGCCGGATAATCTTTTCTTTGCCCAGGATTCCCACCACCAGCAAGGCCAGCATGACCGAGCAGGCATTGGCAGTAACCATAGGTCCGGTGCAGAGCTGGATGAAGTGGAAGCCCGTCCTGGCATCATCCATGTTGGTGAAGAAAATCAAGGTCATGTGGACGACTTCTGCCACGCCTCCCACTGCCAGGCCATAGGCCCAGCCAGGCTTCTTGTCCTCAAACATATAGCGTCTGAGTCCCGCCGCAAAAAAGCCTGCAAATATTGTTCCCAAAGTACAGGCCACCTGGGTGTAGAACCCCGCCCCCCACCAGGCCGCCAGGTATCTCTCTATGCCGCCGATAAGGCCTGCCATGATGCCAGCAGGAGCACCAAAGATAAGTCCTGCACAGATGGGTGCTGCATCCCGGACATTTACCCTGAGGCCGTCCATAGGCACACCGAACTCCGTGCCGAAAACAGCGGCCAGACCGAAGCACAGTCCTGCCAACAGCTGTTTCCTGCCTGGGCTCCAGTGAGCCAATGGCTTGCTATAAGCCAGATAGAGCACCGCTGACAAGAGTACCGGCAGCAGGGCCACCATGGCCAAAGGCAGATATTTAGCCATATCACCGCTCCTATTCAAAACAAAAATTCTGCTACCTCTTTTTATATTCTACATAGCAGATTAAATTCCTTTTTGAAATAACTTCTCCTTTTTCTTCCTCTGTGGCAGGACAAAGACATCTGGATATAGAATTTTAAATGTTGGTATATTTTATGACATCCTTTCAAGCCATGATGGAGGTAACAGCACATGCAGTCATTCAACTTCAAATGCCCCACGGAAATTGTCTTCGGCAAAGACGCTGAAGAACATATCGCAGAAAAGATCAAAGCCTATGGCAAGAGCCGGGTCTTCATCGTCTACGGCGGTGGCAGCGTCATCGAAAGCGGCCTCCTGCCCCGCATCGAAAGTCAGCTGACAGCCGCAGGCCTCTCCCTGCAGGTACGTGGCGGTGTGAAGCCCAATCCCCGCCTGGCCTGGGTAAGAGGCGCTATCAACGATGCCATGATCTTCAAGGCAGATTTCATCCTGGCCGTAGGCGGCGGCAGCGTCATCGACTCCGCCAAAGCTGTGGCCCACGGCGTGGCCAACCCGGGTGTGGATATCTGGGACTTCTGGAGCGGCAAGGTGAAGCTGGAAAAGACCACCGCCATAGGTGCCGTGCTGACCCTGGCTGCCGCTGGCAGCGAGACCAGTGATTCCGCCGTGATTACCAATGAGGAAACGGGCAAGAAGTCCGGCCTCAACACCGACCTCAACAGGCCCACACTGGCCTTCATGAACCCGGAGCTGGCCTTCACCGCCCCCAAACGCCAGGTCTTCTGCGGCATCGCCGACATCCTGATGCATACCATGGAAAGATATTTCACCATGGACCCTGCCTCCAACGAAATGACGGACCTCATCGCCGAGGGCCTCATGAAAAACGTCATCAAGCATTCCCGCACCCTGCTGAAAGACCCCAAAAACTATGACGCCATGAGCGAAATCATGTGGTGCGGCAGCCTCTCCCACAACAACCTCACCGGTCTGGGCCGTGCCAAGGACTTCGCCTGCCACAAGCTGGGCCATGAACTCTCCGGGCGCTTCGATGTCACCCACGGCGCCAGCCTCACCACTGTCTGGGGCAGCTGGGCCGGCTATGTCTGGCAGGATAACCCGGCGCGCTTCGCCAGATACGCAGAGAAGGTCTGGGACATCACCGAGGGCAATACAGCAGAAAAGGCGAAAAAAGGCATCGAAGCCACCCTTGCCTACTTCAAGGAAATCGACATGCCTGTCAATTTCACAGAACTTGGCATCGGCGTGCAGAACAAGGAACTGATTGAATACCTGGCCGACATGGTGACAGCAAACGGCACCAAGACCGTGGCTGTCTTCCACCCCATCGACAAGGAAACGGCCATAGAGATTTACAATATGGCTAACCACTAAGCAGGAAATAAATAATGCTGTGCAGAGATTACGCTCTCATGCACAGCATTATTTATTTTAAACGCATTTACGCATACACTGTCATAGCGCCTTGCTAATTAATAGTCAATGCTGTAAAATGACAATGGCGAGATATCGTATTCTCATTTAATATTTGGAAGGAATGATAACGAGAATGAGCAGCAAGCGGAACCTTGCGACTGTTACCGAAAAAATTCATTATATGAAAGAATT
>CAJOIN010000052.1 GCA_905234515.1 uncultured Selenomonas sp. | reverse complement strand
CTGCTGCCAGCAGGTCTGCATCATTTCATCTATCTGCCCTTTATCTTCGGCCCGGCTGTCTGCGATGGCGGCATTCAGGCTTACTGGCTGCAGCATCTGGGTGACTTTGCTGTCAGCGGCCAGAATCTGCGTGACCTCTTCCCTGAGGGCGGCTTTGCTCTCCATGGCAATTCCAAGATTTTCGGCCTGCCCGGTGCAGCTTTGGCCATCTATATGTGCGCCCGTCCCGAGAAGCGGAAAAAGACGGCGGCTCTCTTGATTCCCGCCACCATCACAGCTATGCTTTGCGGCATCACGGAGCCTTTGGAATTTACCTTCCTCTTTGTGGCACCTCTTCTCTATGCAGTTCATGCCGTACTGGCAGCCTGCCTGGCTACGGCTCTCTATGCAGTGGGCCTGGCTGGCAACTTCGGCGGCGGCCTTATCGATGCCTTTGTGCAGAACTGGATTCCTCTTTTCCAGTATCACTCCGGCACTTATATCCTGCAGATTTTGATTGGCCTGGCTTTCACTGCCATCTACTTTGTGGTGTTCCGGGCTTTGATTCTGAAATTCGACTATGCTACTCCTGGCCGTACCGCTGATGAGGTGGAGGACAAGCTCTTCTCCAAGGCTGAGTATCAGGCCAAGAAGGAAATGGAAGAAATGGGCCTGGCTGATAACGCCCTGGCCATCAAGGCTAAGGTTTTCCTGGACTGCCTGGGAGGCCCGGATAATATCCGTGAGGTTACCAACTGCGCCACCCGCCTGCGGGTGACGGTGGCTGACCCTGACAAGGTGGCTCCTGTGGGCAAGTTCACCAAGGCAGGTGCCTTCGGTCTGGTGAAGAACGGCAAGGCCCTGCAGGTCATTGTGGGCCTGTCCGTGCCCCAGGTGCGCAGCTACTTTGATGCCCTGCTGAAGGGTGAGAAGCTTGAGGGAGCGGCTCCTGTGCAGGCAGCTGCTGCTGAGGAAAAAATCAACAACAACCTGGCTATGAAGCTTTCTGCCTGCGTGTCCGGCAAGCTTATCGATATGACTGAGGTTAAGGACGATATGTTCTCCCAGAAGATGATGGGTGACGGCATTGCCATCGAGCCCACTGGGGATACGGTGGTGGCTCCTGCTGATGCTGAGGTCACCATGATTATGGAGGAAAGCCTCCATGCCATCGGTCTACGTCTGCAGAACGGTGCGGAGCTCCTTATCCATATCGGCATTGACACTGTGAAGCTGAACGGCGAAGGCTTTGAGGCCCTGGTGCAGGCTGGCAATAAAGTGAAGGCTGGTACGCCCCTTATCAGGTTCAATCGCGAGATTATCAAGGCTGCGGGCTATCAGGATACGGTCATCGTGGCGGTGACCAACAGCAGTGACTATTCCCAGATGCAGAAGTGCAAAGATGGGGAAGTGGTAGTAAGCGAGACGCCGGTACTGGTTTTCTGATAAAGAGGTTACATACAATGAACAAACTTAAATGGTGGCAGAAGACCAATGTTTACCAGGTCTATCCCAAGAGCTTCCTGGATACCACAGGCAGCGGCACGGGGGATATCCCTGGGGTCACGGAGAAACTTGACTACCTGAAGACCCTGGGAGTTGGGGCCATCTGGCTGACCCCAGTCTACCCCTCTCCCATGGTGGACAATGGCTATGATATTGCAGATTTTAAGGGCATTGATCCCAGCTATGGCTCCATGGCGGATATGGAAAAGCTGATTGCCGAGGGCAAAAAGCGGGATATACGCATCGTCATGGATCTGGTCTACAACCATAGCTCCGACAAGCATCCCTGGTTTATAGACTCCGCTTCTTCCCGGGACAGCGAGCATAGCGACTGGTATATCTGGCGGGATGCCAAGCCAGATGGCAGCGCCCCTACCAACTGGCGCTCCATCTTCGGGGGCAGCGCCTGGACCTGGTGCGAGGCCAGGCAGCAGTATTACCTGCACACCTTCGCCGAGGCCCAGCCGGACTTGAACTGGGAAAATCCCAAGGTCCGCGAGGCCTTATATGAGGCGGCCAATTTCTGGTTGGACAAGGGCGTAGGCGGCTTCCGCATTGATGCCATTGTCTATATCAAAAAGCCGGCAGAATTCGTGGATGGGGAGCCGGACAGCGAGGACGGTATGGTGAATATCCATACCATGATTGCGGGTACCCCGGGCATCCTGGACTTCCTCCATGAATTCAAGGCAAAGGTCTTTGCAGGCCATGACATCTTCACCGTGGCTGAGGCCAACGGCGTGTCCCCTGAGCAGTTGCCTCAGTGGGTGGGCAAGGATGGAGTCTTCGATATGCTCTTTGAGTTCTCCCACATGAACCTGGAGTTCCCCAAAGGAGAAATCTGGAGCCAGGCCACAGGCTACACTGAGGAAATCATCCCCAAATTAAAGGAGGTGATTGCTGCAAGCCAACGGGCCACAGCGCATAATGGCTGGTACCCTATTTTCTTTGAAAACCACGACCAGATGCGCTGCGTGAGGCATTATTTCCCCGATGAGGCCCCCAAGGGCCCGGCGGCGAAAGCCATGGCCTCCATCCTTCTGACCCTCCGGGGCACCCCCTTTGTCTCAGGAGCTGGGCTTTGGCAATGTGGCCTGGGATTCCATCGAGGCTTATAACGACATTTCTTCCAAGGGACAGTATGCCTTGGCTTTGGAGGAAGGAAAGACGACCTTTGAGGCCATGAAGCTTGTCCATCGCTACAGTCGCGACAATGCCCGCACACCCATGCAGTGGACTACAGGCAAGAACGCTGGTTTTTCCAGCGGCACACCTTGGCTGCTGATGCATGAGGATTTTGCCAATGAGTGCGTGGAGAGCGAGGCCAAGGACGAGGATTCGGTGCTGAGCTTCTATCGGAAGCTGGCAGCTATCCGCCAGCAGGGAGAAGCGGCCGAAATTTTGCAGCAGGGAGATTATGAGGAAGTGCTTGAGGGCAGCCCCGCCATCATGGGCTTTAAGAGAAGCCTTGGGGGGCAGGAGGTCTATACGCTGGTGAACTTCACAGGCGAGGAGCAGAGATATGCTTTGCCGGACTTGGAGAAGGCTTCTTTGTTGGTTGGCAGCATGGAGAATAGTTGCAAAGGTATTTTGAGAGCATTTGAAGCTCAGATATACATTCGTGAAACAAGGTGAGAAACATGAAGATAGGTGCAAGTGACTACGACGGGACCCTGTTCAGGGAAAGAACTATTTCCTCCGAGGATGTGGAGGGAGTGAAGGCATGGCGGAAAGCAGGGCATAAGTTTGGGGTGGTCAGCGGCCGGGACTATGGCATGCTGATGCCCCAGCTGGAATTCTATGGCATCCAGTCGGACTATGCTGTCTGCAACAATGGAGGCATCATCTTCGGTGAGGGCGGCTCTCCCCTCTGGCAGGGCAGCATTCCACTTTCAGTGCTGGCTCAGATTGTCAAGGAACCCAGCGTGGACAAGTCCTTCCACTATGCTTTCTCCGCCGTGGACAAGACCTATCTTTACCACGAGGGAGAGGGATCCTGGATTATGCGGGAGGCACAGGAATGGGATTTCCCCATTGAGAAGATCACCGAGGCCGACATCCTCAGCCTGCCCCGTATCCACCAGTTCTGCCTGGGGTACCCTGAAGCCAGTCAGGCAGATGAAACCGCCGCCATCATCAATGCCAAATACGGCGAATACGTTCACGCCTACCCCAATGGCTGTAGTGTGGACATCACCCCCGCCGGGGTAAGCAAAAGCCAGGGCATTGAGAAGCTCCTGGAAGTCATGGGCTGGCAGGGCGCCGAGGTCTGCGCCATCGGCGACGAGACCAATGACCTCCCCATGCTGGAAGCCTTCGACGGTTTCACCGTAAACACCGCCAGGGACGCCATCAAGGAAAAAGCCCGTGCCGTCTATGACGGCGTGGGTGATATGCTGGTGGCTAATATCTGAAGATGTGATAAGGCAGGTTCGCTTTGAGCGGACCTGCCTTTGGTTGTATTTCTTTTTTCAATCAAAGCACTCGATATATAGTATTCTTGCCTCTGCCGACTCTTTGCAGCTGATGGTTTTCCATGAGAACCTGCAGTATGCGGGTAGCGGTGGAGGTACTGACTTGGAGGACTTCCTCGGCTTCCTGGCGGGTGATGCTTTCCTTTGTCTTTGCAAAGGAAAGGAGGCGTTCCTCGGGCGAAAGGGCGACACTTTCTTTTATTAAGAAGGACTGCTGGCCAAGTTGTGGCAGTATAACTTTGAAGGCATTGGTGGTAGTGATGAATTCTGGTTGGGCAGAATTTTCACTGTAGGCGCTCTGTATTTTCAGCAGGCCGGTGCCGTAGGCCTCAATAAGTTCCAGCCGGTAAAAGACATTGGCCAGTTTGGGGTTGCGGCAGACGGAAATGCCCAGCAGAATATCATCTTTGTGGATGCCAGGCAGCAGGCCTCCGATGGAGGTAAATTCCATGCGGTCGGCATAGATTCCCACTATACTGCTGGCAGAGAAGGAGTAATCTCGATGGATGAGGCTGTTCAGTAGGGCCTCCCTCAGGGCTTCATCAGGGTAAGACTTGGAATCCTGTCGGTAAAGACCGTGAAACTCTGCAGAAGTTTGGTTGCTAAGCTGCATATAGGCATAGCAGTTCTCAAGCTGGGAGAGGAGAGGTCCGGTAAATTCCCGCCTATCCTTAAAGAGCCTTTGGTCGATTCCCTGAAAAACAGCGGCTTTAATGGAGAAGGGGCATTGGTCGGAGAGAAGCAGCCCCAAGTTGGTATAAAGGCCGTCAGGTCTTGTAAGGCCCAAGGATAAAAACTGAGCTTTGCCGAATTTTATACCCTTGTCCTTAAAAACAGAGGCAGTTTTGTGGAAGGTAAGTTCCTGGTTTAGGGAAAGGCCTTCTTCATATTTGTACTCTATGTATTCGTTTTCCTTGTGGAGCATAGAACCACCTCCTTCTAATCATATTATGTTCATTCTGTTCATAATAGTCAAGGTTGTGGCTAGAATGAATAGAAAATGCAGGTCCGTTTGAGGGCGGACCTGCATTTGACTTATAGCTGGTTGTTTCCTGGTAATCTGTACATTTATTTTAGGTGAAAGCGGCGGTCACATATATATCAGCTTATCTGCCATTTGATATGGCTGCCTTTTTCGTCCTTGGTGACTACAAGCTGGTTATCGATTTCCTGTTTCAGCTCAGTCACGTGGCTGATGATGCCTATGAGCTTGTCGCCGCCGGAGAGGCGTTTCAGCACCCGGATAGCTTGGCCTCTGGCGTGGTCGTCCAGGGAGCCGAAGCCTTCATCTATGAACATGATGTCCAGATTGATGGCGGCGGTATTGGCCTGGATTTGGTCGGAGAGGCCCAGGGCCAGGGACAGGGCTGCCATAAAGGATTCGCCTCCGGAAAGGGTGCGGATATCCCTTTCCTTGCCAGTGACGGTGGAGTAGACCATCAGGTCCAGGCCTCGGTTCCTGCCCTGCCCGGCATCATTGATGTCGATGAGCCGTAGCTCAAATTGCCCGGCGGACATTTCTGCAAAACGGCGGTTGGCGGCGGCGAGAATCTGGTTTAAGTAATGGCGCTGGACAAAGGTTTCGATGTCCATACGGCTGCCGGAAACTTTGCCGGACAGGCGGTTGTAGAGCCTGTCCAGGGTGGCGGCTTCCTTGAGCTTGTCCTGGCGGGAGGCAAGATTCTTTTTCAGATATTGCGCCACCGCGGCATTGCGGTTTAGCATATCCCGCAGATGCTGCTGGCTGGTGCTCTGGGCCTGCCAGAGAGAGTTTATCTCCTGTTGGCGGGTAGTCAGGGCTGTCAAATCCGGGCGGGCAGACTGCCCGATGGCATCGATAATGGTTTTGGCCTGTTGCAGGATGGCCTGGGCAGTTTGGCTGGCCTTTTGGGCGTCCTGCATTTTGACCTGGGCAGACTGCAGGGCATTTTCTGCTTTAGCCAATTCCTCTCGGGCGGCCCTGCTGTCCGGGTAGGTCTGCTGGCTTTGGAGGGTCCTGATTTTCCCTTCCAAGGCCTTGATATCGCCTTCTATCCGCTGTTTGTTTTCTGCTGCCTTATCTGTGATAGTTTGCAGTTTCTTTGTTTCCTCACCGCTCTGTGAAATGGCTTTCTGGATAATTGCCAACTGTTCTTCCCTGTCGGCCAGCTTGGCAAGGTTGGCAGAGATTTGCTTCTGCCATTGGACAAGGCTCCTTTTGATAAACTCCAAGGGATTATCGGCGGGGATTTCCAGCTTGGCATGCTGGTGGAGTTCTTCACCAAGCTCCTTTAGCTGGAGGGTGAACTGTTCTTCCAAGGCCAGGCGGGTGGTTTTCGCTTCCTGGGCTTTGCCGTTGGCAGCCAGATAGAGGTTATTGGCTTCATTCAGTCGGGCTTGCATGGCCTCAATTTCGTGGCGCTCCAAAGGTTTTTCCTTGGAATCCAGCAGATGGGGATGGGGATGTTCCAGGGAGCCGCAGACAGGGCAGGGCTCCCCTTCTTTGAGGCTTTGGGCCAGCACACCTGCCTGGGCATCCAGGAAATGCTGCTGGGCGGCATTAAAGCGGGCCTGCAGTTCCTGGAAATTTTTCTGCCTGGCCAGATATTCTGCCTTGGCCTGCTCATGGGCCTGTGCCGCGGCGGAGCTGCGTTCCCTGAGATGGGCAAGTCCCTGGTAGGTTTTTGTCCAGCCGGTCACTTTATCCTGCCTTAGCTGATTCTTGGCAAGCTCATTCTTGATGGTTGGCAGCGTGGCTATATCCTCGTGCCATTTGTCAAGCTTGGCAGCGTAGGCGGCCTGTGCTTCTTTAGCTTCCTTTTGGGCGTGTTCTGCTTTGACAAGCTGTGACTTTTGGTCAGCCAGTAGTTTTTCTGTGCCCTCCAGTTCTGCAAACTGCTTGAGGACTGTCTCGACTTTGGTTTTGGTGGCAGTATAGGAGGCAAGGGCAGTCTGGGCGGCAGTTTGGGCTGTTTTTGCCTTATCTTGGGCGGAGGAGGCTTTCCTTTCCAGCTCAGGCAGCAACTCTGCCTGAGCCTCTTTCAGTGCCTGGATTTTCTTGTTGGTGTATTCCTGCTCACAGATTGCGTCCAGCTGGCGGTAGGACTTTTCCAGTTCCTGGGCCTTGGCCAGCTGGGCGCTTATTTCGTCTCTTTTTTGGGTGCTGGTTTCCCATTCTTTGGTTATTTTGTCCAGTTCAGCCTGCTGCTTGTCTGTCAGGTTCTCAAGTTCCTCGGCCAGCAGTTCCAAATCGGCAATATTGGGTTTGCTTTTTTTGTCCAGCACCTTTGCTTTGAGACCAGGCAAAAGGCTGTCTTCGGGAAGATTTTCCGGCAGGCAGACGTCCTCAGCCCGTCCCTGGCAGCTCTGCAGCAGGAGGTTCATTTTTCCCTGCATATCGCTGTTGCGGGTTCGCAGCTCGTTTACAATGGCATCGAAAATCTCCGTGCCGAAGAGGCGGCGGAAGATTTCCTTTTTCTTGGGGGACTCCAGCCGCAGGAGCTCCATGAATTCTCCTTGGGCAATCATGCCCACCTGCATGAACTGCTCCTTGGTGAGCCCTACAATTTCCTGGAGCTTGTTGATTTCGCTGATTTTGCCCATAAAGTCACTGCCATCTGGCAGGGTCAGGGTGATTTCCTCCTTGGACTCTTTATCATCACCTGTTCCCCGCAGGCGCTTGCGGAAATGGCGGGGAACACGGCGGACTGTATATTCCTGCTCTATGCCTCCCTCCATTTCCTTGAAGACAAGCTCCACAAAGGGAGTGACTTCCCTGCCGATATACTGGCTTTGCAGGTCAGTGCCGGCTTTCTTGTTGGTATTGGAACTGCTTTCCCCATAGAGGGCAAAGACCAAGGCATCAAAGATGGTGGTTTTTCCAGCCCCGGTGTCACCGGTGACAAGAAAGAGGTTTTGCCGGGGAGCGCTGAAGTCGATTTCGGTTTTTGCCCCGTAGGAGCCGAAGGCCTGCAGGGTAAGACGGACTGGTTTCATGGGCGGGCCTCCTTGGCAGCTGTTTGCACGTCATTGATAATATCGGTGAGCATCTCTTCATCATCCGGCTCCAGTTCGCTCAAAAAAGTCTTGCAGAGCTCGAAGGGAGAAAGCTTTGCCTGGGGGGATAGGGCGGCGGTATAGTCTGCAGTGAGGCAGGCAGAGCGGCGGGTTTCTAACAGGTTGGGGAAGGCAGCGCTTAGCCGGTCCTGCATATCGAAGACATCCAGGTCGTTTTCGTCCGTAAGGGTAATGCTCACGTAGTCCTCAGAGGGGGCGGAGAGCACTTCAGCCAGCTTGCCTTTGATCTTCCGCACTTCATGCAGGGGGGCAAGGGGGATTACTTCAGTGGCAACTGTGCCTTTGGCTCCCAGTTCTACCTCGATAATGCCCTTTGTTTGTCCCGCCTCGCTGACGGAGCAGGCCAGGGGCGTGCCACAGTAACGGAAGGATTCCTTGCCATTCAGCTGCATGGGCTGATGGATATGCCCCAGGGCCGCATAGTCGAAAAGCTCCAGGATATCCCCCTTTACGGAGTCGATATTGCCCACGGTAACAATCTCCGAATCAGCTCGGGGGATGTCGGCGGCCTCCTTGCCGGTGGAAAGGTAGAACTGGTGGCTTACCAGCACATTGCGGGCACTTTTATCCAAATCTTCACGTTCAAGCAGGGAGTGGAGGGAGGCATCATAGGTGAGGTTATTGCCGTTTTCGTCGGTGCCGGTGATGGCCTTAACCATGGAGGGTTTTACAAAGGGCAGCAGGTAGAAATTGACTGGGCCGTAATGGTCGGAGAGGGTTACTTTTTCGATATATTCGTCAGGCCGCATGGGGGGCAGGCCAATCATGTGCAGATGGAGGCTTCCAAGCAGGGAGCGGAACACGTTTACCCGCTGGGCGCTGTCATGGTTGCCGGAAATCAGCATGATTTCCATTTGGGGCAGGGCTTGGGCAAGGTCTGTGATGAATTTGTCAAAGAGAGCCACTGCTTCTGCTGAGGGGATGGATTTGTCATAGATGTCCCCGGCAATGATGAGGGCATCAGGCCGCCTTTCCTTGGCAGCCTCGACTACTTTACCCAATATATATTCCTGGTCTTTGCTTAAGTCATGGTTCATAAGCTTCAGGCCGATATGCAGGTCGGATAGGTGGAAAAATTTCATGGACTATGCCTCCTGTGCTTATTGCTTGCTGATATGTGTTATTATAACACATTTGTTCCGTTGTTACTGCAGTAAAAAAAGGGCTGGCTGTTCAGCCAACCCTGCATATTTATTTGCCCAAACCGTAATACCAAAGCAGCGCCTGGGTGCCCTTGGCCCCTTCACCTTGCCGTTCCATCTGCCTAACTTCTGAGAGCACCTGTCCCAGCACTGGCAGGGCAGTGCCGTAGGCGGCGGAGGTTTCCGTGCCTATGGCCAAGTCTTTGCCAAAATGCTTCATCATGAAGCCGGGCTCGAAATCCCCATCAAGGCCCCGGCGTACCACACCCGTCATCTGGAAGCTGCTGGCGGCTCCGGCGGAAATAGCCTGATAAGTTTTCTCCAGATCCAGCCCTGAGGCCTTGGCATAGGCATAGGCCTCACAGGCCCCTGCCAGTGCTCCGGCAATGGCAATCTGGTTGCAGGCCTTGGCTTTTTGTCCGGCCCCGGCGGTGCCCATGTAGACAAGATTCTTCCCAAGTTTGGAGAACACAGGCTCAAGGGCTGTGAAGGCTTCTTCCTCGCCTCCTGCCAGGATGGAAAGGGTGGCATTTTTGGCTCCTACATCACCGCCGGTCACCGGTGCATCCAGGGCGTGGATGCCCTTGGCCTTGGCTTCAGCATAAATCTTTTCTGCCAGGATGGGTGAGGAGGTGGTCATATCCACCACATAGGCACCCTTCTCTGCATTGGCAAGGATGCCATCTTTGCCCAGGTAAACTTCCTCCACATCTTTGGGATAGCCTACAATGGTGATTACCACGTCCTGCCCCTTGGCGCATTCACCTGGACTGTCACACCACTTGGCTCCCTTGGCCAGGAGTCCCTCTGCCTTGGCCTTGGTGCGGTTGTAGACGCTTACCTCAAAACCCGCCGCCATCAGATGTCCTGCCATGGCAGCCCCCATAATGCCCGTGCCGATAAAGCCGATTTTCTTTATAGACATAATCATCCTCCTTCTGGATGTTTGCACAATCAATCACATCTTACTTCTCCAATGATGGTGGATTTCCTGCTGTTTCGAATATGGAAAAAGGAGGCCGCTGAAAGCAAGCCTCCCTGTTATGGTCCTGATGGGGAAGGGGATTTCGATGCCTTCTTCCCGGTATCTTTTGGTCAGGGCCTTGATGAATTCGTGCTTTAAGAGGAACTGATGGTCGAAGTTGCTGGAGTGGAGTATGACGTTGAAGTCGATGCTGGAGTCGCCGAAGGTGTGGAAGCGGACGGCGGGGGCGATGTCGATCTCACGGTCTACTTCTTCTAAAACTTTGGTGGCTACTTCGAGGGTAACACGCTCCACCTGCTCCAGGTCACTGTCGTAGGCCACGCCGATGGGGATTTTGATAACTATATCCTTGCGGGGCAGGCTGTAATTGGTGATGATGGCGGAGGCAATCTTCTGGTTAGGGATGACCACCATATTGCCGTCACCCACGGGGGCGATGGTGGTGAAGCGCCAGGTGATGTCTGTGACCCTGCCTTCCTCATTGGAACTGAGCTTGATGTAGTCCCCCAGTCGCAGCTGTTTGGAAAGGATTAGGTGCAGGCCCGAGAAGATATTGGCCAGGGTTTCCTGCAGGGCCAGGGCCACGGCCATACCACCGACGCCCAGGGCGGTGAGGATGGGGGCGATGGAGATGCCATAGTACTGGAGGATGACCAGGATGCCCATGGCATAGATGATGACGTTGACAATGGCGTTCAAAAGGGTGGTGCGGGGCAGGTCCTTGGACTTGGCAATCTGCATATCTACAAAGCCGGATACGGTGCGGGCAATGACCCGGGTAATGGAAAGGACGATAACCGCAAAGAGAATGTAGGAGAATAGCTTCACAAAGGACTGGATGAAGTCAATGAGGCTGATGCTCCAATACAGGCCGATGATAAGGCATAGGGAAATGGGCACTCCTCGCAGGGCATTGAGGAAAATGTAGGTCCAGGTACCTTCCTCTCCCTGGAGGTGCTGCTGGAGACGCCTGGTCAGCAGCTGATTGAGGGTGATGCCAATGAAAAGGGCTGCCAGCAGTATCAGGGCCGGTGGCAGCAGGGGCATCAAGAGACGGCTGGCATCCTCCCAGCCGGAAAGTCCTAAGAGTTCAAGCATGGATAATCCTCCCTATTTGGTTGCAATTTGTTGCAATAGTATAACGCTACTATTATACTATAGGCAGAAATTGATTACATTAGATATTTTTTAGATGAGGGTGCATGAAAATGGATAATTTGACATATAGTTTCCCCGAGGAAAAGATAAGGGGGATTATGGCTGAGGGGCCCAGGCTCCGCCTGCGGAGGGCGGAGGAAAGTGGAGCAGGAGAACCTGAAGTTCATCGTGCCTTTTGAGGAGGAGTTCCATCGCAAGATTATCACCGAGGGCAGAGCTTCCATGGATATCATCGTTGAAAGGTATGACGGTACGCCGGTGGGGTATATTCTCATGAACGGACTGCTCACAGATGCCAAAGAGGCGGAGTGGACCCACTTCATCATGGGGGAGAAGGGCCAGGGCTATGGTCATGAGGCCATGAGGCTTATCAAGCAGCTGACCTTTGGGGAGCTGGGCTTTCACCGGGCCTGGCTGGACTGCAAGGACTACAATGCCCGGGCTCTGCATCTTTATCAGTCCGAAGGCATGGTGCGGGAAGGGCTGATCCGCGACACCATCATCACCAATGGCAAATATGAAAGCCTGGTCATTTTGGGCATGCTGGAGCGGGAGTACGAGGCTCGCCGCCGGGAAGGATTGGAGTTCTGAGGGGCTTTAAGATTATTGGCATAATTAGGACACATTCAGACATGTGTCCTTTTATTTTGCGATAAAAAAAGATACAATAAGACCAAGTAATGAAACAGTAGATGTGATTTATCCGCGGGAGGCAGACAAATGGAAGCAAAGGATATTTTAGCCAAGGTAGACCATACCTTATTGAAGCAGACGTCAACCTGGGCACAGATTCAGCGTATCTGTGAGGAGGCCAAGACCTATCACACCGCTACAGTGATGGTGCCCTCCTGCTTTATCGCCCGCATCAAGGAGACCTATGGCGAGGCTGTAAAGGCAGCTACGGTGGTGGGCTTCCCAAATGGCAACTGCAGCACTGCAGCTAAGGTGGCCGAGACGGCTCAGGCTCTGGCAGACGGAGCTGAGGAAATCGATATGGTCATAAATGTGGGTGCCTTGAAAGACGGGGACACCAAGTATGTGACTGAGGAAATCAAGGCGCTGAAGAAGCTTTGCGGTGAGCGGGTGCTGAAGGTTATTGTGGAGACCTGCTTCCTGACGGAGGAAGAGAAGATTGCCGCCTGCAAATGCGTGACAGAGGGCGGGGCTGACTTTATCAAGACCTCCACGGGCTTTGGCACGGCAGGGGCAACTCTTGAGGACATCAAGCTCTTTAAGGACCATATCGGGCCCCAGGTGCAGATGAAGGCTGCCGGGGGCATTCATACCCGGGAAGAAATGGAAGCCTTTATTGAGGCTGGCTGTACCCGCCTTGGTGCCAGCGCCGCCGTGAAGGTTTTGAAAGATGTGATGTGATACTTTTCTTTGGTGCAAAGAAAAGTATCCAAAAGAAACAGCGGACCTGCGCCACTTCACGTGGCTTAAGTCCGCGGCGTCCATCCTTGGACGCCAGAGAACGAGAGACTTGCGGGTTCTTTCGAGGAGGATTTTTGGCAATGAGCAAATTCAAGCGTGCTTTTATTATAGTTTTGGACAGTTACGGCATTGGGCAGGAGCCGGATGCGGCTGAGTTTGGAGACGGTAAGTGCAATACCCTGGCTTCCATTGTAGCTTCGCCTAAGTATGATACGCCCAATATGAAAAAGCTGGGGCTTTTCAATATTGACGGGGTGGGCTGCGGCCAGCCGGAGGAAAATCCTCTTGGCAGCTTTGCAAGGCTCCGGGAGCTTTCCAGAGGCAAGGATACCACCACGGGACATTGGGAGATTGCGGGTATTGTGTCCGAGCGTCCCATGCCTACTTATCCTGATGGCTTCCCCGCTGACCTGATTGAGAAGCTGGAGAAGGCCTTTGGCAAGAAGATTCTTTGCAACAAGCCCTACTCCGGCACGGCGGTTATCAATGATTACGGCCGGGAGCAGGAGGAAACCGGCGGGCTCATCGTCTACACCTCTGCCGACAGCGTGTTCCAGATTGCCGCCAACGAGGCGGACGTGCCGGTGGATGAGCTTTACGGTTACTGCAAGACAGCCCGGGAGATTCTCCAGGGTGAGCACGGGGTAGGCCGGGTCATCGCCCGTCCCTATGTGGGTAAATATCCTAATTACCAGCGCACCTCCCGCCGCCATGATTTCTCCTTGGACCCAACCGGGGATACCATGATGGATGCCCTCTCCCGCAAGGGGCTTGATACTATCGGTGTGGGCAAGATTTCCGATATTTTCGCCGGGCGCAGCATTTCCAGAAGCCTGGGCATCAACAAGGACAATGTGGACGGCATGGAAAAGACCCTGAAGGTCATGGACGAGGATTTCGAAGGCCTCTGCTTCGTGAACCTGGTGGACTTTGACATGGCCTATGGCCACCGCCGGGACATTGACGGTTACGCTGAAGCGGCTACGGTGTTTGACAAGCAGTTGGGCGAGTTCATGGCCAAGATGCGTGAGGATGATGTGCTCATGATTACCGCTGACCATGGATGTGACCCGGGAGCGCCGGGCACTGACCATACCCGTGAGTATGTGCCCCTGCTGATTTACGGCCAGCATATCAAACAGGGCGTGAACCTGGGAACCTATCCCACCTTCGCCATGATTGGCGCCACCATTTCCGATATGTTCGGGGCTGACCTCAAGACCAAGGGCGAGAGCATCCTGCCCAGGATTGTAAAGTAAAAAACTGGTCTTCCCCCTTATTGCGGGGAAGGCCGAATAAAAACTTCTAGGGAGAGATTTCCATGAGAATGTATGACCTGATTACCAAGAAAAAGCATGGCGAAGCACTGACCAACGAAGAGATAAAATTCATGGTGGAGGGCTATGTGAAGGGGGAGATTCCCGACTATCAGATGTCTTCCATGTTGATGGCCATTTGGTTCAAGGGCATGAATGATGAGGAAATCACCGAGCTTACTATGAACATGGCCAAGTCCGGGGATATGATTGACCTTTCTGCCATTGAGGGGCTGAAGGTGGACAAGCATTCCACCGGCGGCGTAGGGGACAAGACCACTTTGGTGGTATCTCCCATTGTGGCTGCCTGCGGCGGCAAGGTGGCCAAGATGAGTGGCCGGGGCCTGGGCCATACCGGCGGCACTGTGGACAAGCTGGAGGCTATCCCTGGCTACCGTACCACTCTGGACAGGAAGGAATTCTTCGATACTGTCAACAAGTGCGGCATGAGCCTTATCGGCCAGTCCGGCAACCTGGCTCCGGCTGACAAGAAGCTCTATGCCCTGCGGGACGTGACTGCTACAGTGGACAGCATTCCCCTGATTGCTTCCTCCATCATGAGCAAAAAACTGGCAGCTGGCTCTGACTGCATCCTGCTGGATGTGAAGACCGGCAGCGGCGCCTTCATGAAGACCTTGGACGACTCCATCAAGCTGGCCCAGACCATGGTGGCCATCGGTGAGGGGGCAGGCCGCCGTACGGTAGCCCTGATTACGGATATGGATACTCCTTTGGGCTACGGCATCGGCAACAGCCTGGAGGTCATGGAGTCCATGGATGTGCTGAAGGGCAAGGGACCCAAGGACCTCACGGAGGTTTGCCTGCAGCTGGCTGCCAATATGCTCTACCTCATCGGCGTCCATGATGATCTTGATGAGTGCCGCAAGGCCGCCGAGAGGGTCATTGAGGATGGCAGCGCCTTCGAGGCTTTCTGCACCATGGTCAGGGAGCAGGGAGGCGATGACAGCGTGCTTCGCGACTATACGAAGTTTGCCCAGGCTCCCTACACTCAGGAAGTGCTGGCTGACAAGGATGGCTTCGTAACCAGGATGAACGCCGAAGAAGTGGGCGTGACCTCCGTGGTGCTGGGTGCAGGCCGTGAGACCAAGGAAAGCGACATCGACTTCTCTGCCGGCCTGGTCATCCACAAGAAGCCAGGTGACGAGGTGAAGAAGGGGGAGAGCCTGGTGACTCTCTATACTTCCAAGGAAAGCGTCCTGGCTGAGGCTGAGCGCATGTACCGTGAAGCTGTGGTGATAGGCAGCGAGAAACCTGCTGTGGAGCCGCTGGTCTATGCCCGTGTTGAAAAGGATAAAGTGGAGAAATACTGAGATGACAGATGAAGAACTGATTGCAGTTGCAAAGAAATACAGGGAGTTTTCTTACAGCCCATACTCCAAGTTCAAAGTTGGCGCAGCAGTGCTGACGAAGCAGGGTAATGTGTACGGAGGATGCAATATCGAGAATTCCTCCTATCCTGTTACCAACTGTGCGGAGCGCACGGCTATCTTTAAGGCAGTTTCTGAAGGTGAAAAGGAGATTGAGGCCATTGCCCTGATTGCGGATACTGAGGGACCCTGCTCTCCCTGCGGGGCCTGCCGCCAGGTCATGGGGGAGTTCAAGATTCCCAGGATTATCATGGCTAATCTCAAGGGGGACAAGAAGGTTGTGACCCTTGAGGAGCTTCTGCCCTTTGCTTTTTCAGAGAAGGATCTTTAAATACAGTACAGCATGTAATCCCCGTTTTCCAACGGGGAAACATGTTTGTGCTGAATTTACAGAAAACAGGGAAGTATCATATATGTATGGCATGTATGACGAAATGATTCAGATTGACACCTTTGTCCTATTGTGAGAAAATGGGACTCGTGACTATTGTCACGGCAATACCAATCACTGTAAGGGAGTTTTTATTATGTATTTTGCCATCAACGTCCTGGGCGTGCTGGTTTTTCTGGCCGTCGGGGTTCTTCTTTCCAAGAAACGCAACCGCATCAACTGGCGTGGGGTTGGGGTGCTTTTGGCCCTGAATGTTTTCATCGCCTGGTTCCTCACCTCCTTTTCCGTTGGCCGTGAGATAGTCAGCGGTGCCGCTGCTGCTTTTGTGTGGTTGGTGAGTGTGGCCTATGACGGCATTGCCTTTGCCTTCCCGGATTGGGTACATGTACCGCAGATGAACTTCTTCACCTCGGCGCTGCTGCCCATCCTGCTGGTGGTGCCCATGTTCGATATTCTTACCTACATCGGCGTGCTGCCTTTCATCATCAAGTGGATTGGCAAGGGTTTGGCAGTAGCTACCCATCAGCCCAAGTTTGAGTCCTTCTATGCCATTGAAATGATGTTTTTGGGCAATACCGAGGCCCTGGCCGTTTCCACTTTGCAGCTGAAGCGTATGAAGGCTGACCGCTGCCTGACTCTGGCCATGATGTCCATGAGCTGCATCACCGCTGCTATGGTGGGCATCTACACCAAGATGATGCCCGCTGAGTTTATCCTGACGGCTATCCCCCTCAATGTTATCAATGCACTGATTGTCACCAATATCCTGCATCCTGTGAAAATCTCCGAGGAAGAAGATACAGTGGCACAGGTTACCGACGGTGGCAAGGACAGGGAGCCATTTTTCTCCTTCCTGGGCAACTCCATTTTGGGGGCCGGCAAGCTGATTCTCATCATCTGCGCCAACGTCATCGCTTTTGTAGCGTTGGCTGCTCTTATTGACAAAGTGCTGATGCTCGTTCATCCTGAGTTCACTTTGGAGAACACGCTTGGCATCATCATGTTCCCCTTTGCCTGGCTCATGGGCCTGGACGTATCTGAGGCCTTCAAGCTGGCCCAGTACATGGGCACCAAGCTCATCACCAACGAGTTCGTGGTCATGCTGAACGTGCAGGACATCATGGGTGAATTCAGCCCTCACATGCAGGCGGTGCTCACCACCTTTGTCACTAGCTTTGCCAACTTCGGTACCCTGGGTATGATTATCGGCTGCTTCAAGGGCATTGTGGATGACAGCAAGAACGAGCTCATTTCCCGCAACGTGGGCTACATGATGCTCTCAGGTATCCTGGTGTCCCTGCTGACTGCAGGCATCACGGGCTTGTTCGTCTGGTAACTTCCAAGAGCCTTTTTCTTCTGTTTAGGAGAGAGGGGCTCTTTTTTCGTGTATGGGAAAGGAAATAGAGGAACAATGACGAATATATCATCTAGAATATATTTGCTTTAAGTCAAGGAACTACATGCAGATGCTTGGGACTATACTGGGAGGCGGCCATGTTGGATAGGAAATTGAAGATTCTCATTACCGATGATTCGAAGCTCTTGCGCAAGAAACTTCGCCTGGAACTTGAGAAGCTTGACTGCGAGGTGTTGGAGGCAGCCAACGGCAAGGAGTCTGTGGAGATGGTTCTGCAGCAGATGCCGGACTGTGTATTCCTGGATATTGTCATGCCCGAGGTGGGAGGCATTGAGGCCTTGCAGGTCATCAAGGAGGTGAGCCCGGAGATTCCCGTGGTGATGTTGTCCTCAGCAGGTTCTCCCCAAAAGCTTATGACTACCCTGAAGATGGGAGCCATGGAGTTTATCCAGAAGCCTTACAAGACGGAGCAGATTCAGAAGGTGGTGGAAACCATCCGGAAGAAGGTGGCCTCAGATGGCTGACTTCAACGTGGCTCAGTGCCTGATGAACGGTGGGGGCTTTTCCACGGATGAGATGCAGGACATCCTGGCTGAGGCGGAAGATGATGAGTCTGTATTGGTGCAGCATCTTTCCGATGAGGTGGAGATAGACTCCAGGCCCGTCAAGACTGCTGTCCTTAGGGCGGCAGGGGCCAGTTGCCCTCAGGACCGGGTGGAAATATATGCTGAGTACATGGAGCTGCTGTTGGACTCCCTGCAGAGCATGGCAGGCACCCAGGCGGTGCTGAGCCCTGTGTCTATTACAGAGATGCCCTGGGAGCCGAACCACGGCGCTTCTCAGGCTCTGAAGAGCGCCATGGGCTTTGTGCCCGGCATTATCGCCACTGATGATGTGTTTCTGGAGTTGGCCAAGCGCTACAGCCAGGAGGAACTGCCGGATATAGATGAACTGGCAGTGGACAGCGTGGAGGAGTTCCTGAATGTGGTGAATGGCCTTTTCACCATACAGCTGGCCAAGGAGAAAATCACGGCAGAGCTGGACTTGCCCCGCTCCGGGGAGAATGTGCAGCCTGTGGGAGGCGACCAGCTGCGCCTGCGGGTCATCACCGCTTTCGGCAGCTTCGAGGCAGTATTTTCTGCGGATGAGTTCATAACTGAATAGTGATATTCAGGGGGGCGGCGCTCCCCTTTATGCTGGAAAGGATTTTTTTGTTTTTTTCAAAAAAAGGTATTGACATGGCGTTTAAAAGCCCGTATAATAATCATCGTTGCGAGCGACAAGCGCAAGCAACCAACTGAATAAAAGCTTTTTGTAGAGCATTGTGGAGAGTTGTCCGAGTGGTTGAAGGAGCACGCCTGGAAAGCGTGTATACGGTGAACGCTGTATCCGGGGTTCGAATCCCCGACTCTCCGCCATTTTTTATTATGAAAACCCAAGAAGTCAAGTCGTAGACGCAGACTGATTGGCGTGGTTTCATTTATACCTAGATGCAGCTTGCTGCATCCGGTAATTCTGTAAAAGGCTAAGACTTTTTCAGGTCGGGCCATAGCGTTTGGGTCTCGCGCAAGGGAATCCCGCGAACCTCGTCAGGTCCGGAAGGAAGCAGCGATAAGCGGATCGTTCACTGTGCCGTGAGGTCGCCTGAGGGCTGTGGTCCGACGTGAAAAAGCGAATTTTAGCAGCCGCGAGGCTGCTTTTCTTGTTATTAGGGGTGAGTTTATGGCTTATGTAGCTTTATATCGCAAGTGGAGGCCGGAGACCTTCAAGGATTTGGTGGGGCAGGAGCATATCAGCCGTACCTTGTCCAATGCCATAACCTCTGGCCGTATTGGCCATGCCTATCTTTTCTCAGGGCCTCGTGGCACAGGCAAGACCAGTACGGCTAAGATTCTGGCCCGGGCGCTGAACTGTGAGCAGGGGCCTACGCCTGACCCTTGCGGCCATTGCGAGGCTTGCCAGAAGATAGCTGACGGCTCCTCTATGGATGTCTTCGAGATAGATGCAGCCTCCAATCGCGGTATAGATGAAATTCGTGATCTGCGGGAAACTGTGAAATTTGCCCCGGTGGACGGCAGGTATAAGGTCTATATCATAGACGAGGTGCATATGCTGACCACGGAGGCCTTCAATGCGTTGCTGAAGACCTTGGAGGAACCGCCCGGACATGTGGTGTTTATCCTGGCCACCACTGAAGCCCACAAGGTGCCAGCTACCATCCAGTCCCGCTGCCAGCGCTATGATTTCAAGCGCATTACTCCTCAGGAAATAGAGGGACGCATGGCTTATATTGCCAAGTCCATGGAGATAGAGGCGGAACCCGAGGCTTTGTCCATGATTGCCCTGCAGGCTGATGGCGGCCTGCGCGATGCCTTGTCCATTCTGGACCAGTGCGCTTCTCTGGCGGAGGGGACTATTACCGCTGAGCGGGTGCGCCGGATACTGGGACTGGTGGGGCATGACTGGATATACAGGTTGACAAGGACTGTTGCAGAAAAGAAAAACCAGGAGATGCTGGGGCTGCTGGCTGAGCTTCTGCGTGACGGCCACGATTTGAAGCAGATTTTGGTGGAGCTCTCCCTGCATCTCAGGAGTTTGATGATTTATCAGGCGGCAGGCACCTTGGAGCAGCTGGACCTTTATGAGGAAAAGCAGGAAGTGCTGGAGGAACAGGTGAAGTTTTTTGCTCCGGACCAGCTTATGCAGATGATTGGCCGCCTGCATGAGGCCATGAATGAGATTCGGTGGTCTCCCCAGCCACGCATAACTGTGGAGGTGGCCCTGTTGTCCCTTTGCCGCCAGGAAGAGATCAAGGCTCGGGCAGGGCAGGCTGTTGCTGTGCAGCCGGGGGGCAGCGATGAAACACGGCTGGCTCAGCTGGAGGCCAACGAGTCCATCTTCCTGGGCATGCCTCTGCTCAGCGATCCCGACAAAGACGTTCCTCAGGTGGCCAAGGAGCTCAACGCACTCTATTCGACCGAGGCTCAAGACGGTACTGTCGCCTTCATGGGCCACGGCAACCCCGACACCTACGACACCTTCAAGGCCAACGTCCGTTACACCCAGCTCGAGGAGGCCTTGCAGGCTTATAACCCCAACTTTTTCGTCGGAACTGTCGACATGCCCGACAACTACAAGCAGGACGTGCTCGGTCGTATGAACGAGAATGGTATCACAAGCGGTAAGTTCTATCTCCATACAAGCTGTTCACGCGGATCAGGCTATGAGCAGAGCAGTATGAAGCATCCTTGTAATCCATGAGC
>CAJOIN010000051.1 GCA_905234515.1 uncultured Selenomonas sp. | reverse complement strand
CCGGCAGGCAGTCCATGACTACTTCGCCGCTTCCAAGGCAAGGCGTGACAGTCTGTTGGAGCGGGCTGTGGAAGAGCAGATAGACCCCAACTGAACAGACAAAGCCTATGGCGCAGAGAACTTGCTGATGTCATTGAGGAAGTCCGTGATTTTCTGCCCTTTCATGATTTTCATGCGCCGTTTGACAATGTACCAGCTATGCTGAAGCAGCCAGGCTATATACCATGGAAAGCGGCTGGAGTCGAATAAGACGTTAAGTATTTGTGTATTGGTTGAGGGGAGGATTTAGCAATGAAATTCCGACGGTATTTCCCAAGCCTCTGCCCAATGCCTTTATCTACACCATGAATATGACGGAAGAGCATGTCAAACAGTTTGGTGTGCGGGAAAAATTTGCCGTCCATGAAGGTTTTGCCAGCAAAATCCTGCGGGCGGAAACCAAGACCCTTTATGCGTATAATACGACACAGTTTGCCGACTATGACAAATATGAGTCCTCGATATTCGACCCGCAGGCTAAAGCTGCCTATCGTGAAGAGATGTTCCCCAGGCAGTGTGCAGCAGCTTATGAATTGGGGAAGAACTTACCAATGTTTTCGGCATAATGTTGACATTGACAAAATCATTCTCTTGCCCTATGCTATGAAACGTAATATGAGTTGGAACCTGTTGCCACCGGGTAATGGGAGGAGCGTCATTTTCTTATCTTTAGGTCTTGGTAGATAAGAAGAGGGCGCTGTTTTTTTAGGAGGCAGGATAATATGTTTCGTAAGATGCGGAGATTCAAGCAGCAGCTGCCGGAGGCAGAGTGCAGGGAAGTTTTGCGGGAGCAGAAGCGGGGTGTGCTGTCCATGCTGGGGGACGATGGCTATCCCTACGGCATTCCCATGAATCACTGGTACTGCGAGGAGGATGGCGTCCTTTATTTCCACAGCGCCAAAGAAGGGCATAGGATGGAGGCCATCAAGGCTTGTGACAAGGTGAGCTACTGTGTTTACGATGAGGGCTGGCAAAAGCCCGGTGATTGGGCCCTCAACATCAGGAGCGTGGTAGTCTTTGGGCGGATGCAGCTGGTGACGGATGAGGACGTGACGCGAAAAATCTGCAGCGCTTTGGTGCGAAAATTTACCGATGATGAAGCATATCTGGAACGGGAATTGAAGCACGCCCTGTCCAGAGTGCAATGCCTGGCTTTGATTCCGGAGCATATGACCGGAAAGCTGGTCAATGAGTCGTGAGGAGAATTATGCTATGACTGGAGAATTATGCTATGACTGATGTAGCTTGTGGCCGGGAGGCAAATTCGATTGCAGGCGAAAAGAAAGACAAGGAGCGTCCCAAAAATATTATCGTCAGGGGTGCCCGGGTGCATAATCTGAAAAACATTGATGTGGACATTCCTTTGGGCAAACTGGTGGCCATTGCCGGGGTATCTGGCTCGGGGAAGTCTTCCCTGGCGCTGGGAACCTTGTATGCGGAAGGTTCCCGCCGTTATCTGGAGGCGCTGTCCACCTACACCCGTCGCCGTATCACCCAGGCGGGCAAGGCCGATGTGGAGGAAATCCGTCATGTGCCGGCGGCTCTGGCCCTTCATCAGCGTCCGGGGATTCCGGGGGTGCGCAGCACCTTTGGCACGGCTTCAGAGCTATTGAACAGCCTGCGTCTGATGTTCTCCCGCCTGGGCAGCCATGCCTGCCCCAAGGGCCATCTTTGCCCGCCCAATATGGATGTGGCCCTGATGCTGCCCACGAAATGCCCGGTCTGCGGCGCGGAGTTTTACGGTCCCGGGGCCGAGGCCATGGCCTTCAATTCCGAAGGCGCCTGCTCATGCTGTTCCGGCACGGGGGTGGTGCGTACAGTTGACGAGGCCAGTCTGGTGCCGGATGAAAGCCTGTCCATTGCCGAGGGGGCGGTGGCTCCCTGGCAGACGCTGATGTGGTCCTTGATGAAGGATATTGCCAAGGAAATGGGGGTGCGGATTGATGTGCCCTTCCGTGACTTGACCCCCGCAGAGAGGGAGATTGTCTTTCACGGCCCGGCAGAGAAAAAGCATATCCTCTATGTCAATGAAAAGACCAATGTAGCTGCGGAAATGGATTTTACCTATTACAATGCAGTATATACGGTGGAAAATGCCCTGGCGAAGGTCAAGGACGAAAAGGGCATGAAGAGGGTGGAAAAATTCCTCCATGAGGCTGCCTGCCCGGAATGCCAGGGCACACGGTTGTCAGCGAAGGTGCGCTCTACCATACTGGCCGGGAAAAATCTGGCCGAGGCCACGGCTATGACCCTGGATGAGCTGATTCCCTGGGTGAAGGGGGTGCCGAATACCCTGCCTAAGGAAATGCGCCCCATGGCCGAAAGCATCGCCGAGTCTTTCCTGGATAACGCCCGCAGGCTGAAGGAACTGGGCCTGGGCTATCTCTCCCTTGACCGTGCCAGCAGCACCCTGTCTACCGGCGAGCGCCAGCGTGTGCAGCTGGCCAGAGCCGTGCGCAATGAAACCACGGGTGTGCTCTATGTGCTGGACGAGCCCAGCATCGGCCTGCATCCGGCCAATATAGAGGGGCTTTTGGATGTGATTGACAGCCTGCTGCGGGATGGCAATTCCGTGGTCCTGGTGGACCATGATGTGCATGTGTTGCAGCATGCCGATTATATGATTGAGCTGGGGCCGCTGGCCGGCAGTGAGGGCGGCAATTTGCTCTTTGCCGGGGATATGCAGGCGGCAGCTGAAAGCAAAGCCTCCAAGATTGCTCCCTTCCTGCACGGTGGAGCCAACTGCGATTTGCGGAAGCGTGTGCCCTGGGAAACGATGTTTGAGCTTGGCACCATCCATCTGGAAACAAATCAGCTGCATACGGTAAGGCCCTTGCAGGCAGACATCCCCAAGGGCAGGCTGACAGTGGTTACCGGCGTATCAGGCTCCGGCAAGACCACCATGGTGCTGGAATGCCTGCTGCCGGCCCTGACAGCCAATGCTGAGGGAGGCAAGCTGCCGCCGCAGGTCAAAGCCATAACCGCCAAGGGCATACGCCGGGCTAATTTGATTGATGCCTCGCCCATCGGCATCAACATTCGTTCTACCGTGGCAACATACAGCGGCGTGCTGGATGAACTGCGCAAGCTCTATGCCGGCACTGCTGCGGCCAAAGAGAAAAAGTGGAAGGCAGGCGCGTTTTCCTATAACACGGGCAAACTGCGCTGCCCCACCTGTGATGGCACAGGCCAGATTTCCCTTGATGTGCAGTTCCTGCCCGATGTGACCATCACCTGCCCGGATTGCCATGGCCAGCGCTATAGCGAGGAGGTCAAAGCCGTCCTTTGGCAAGGGAAAGGGGCGGAGCATGGCTATACTTTGCCGGAAATACTATCCCTGACCGTAAAGGAGGCAATGCCGCTCTTTGCCGGTCAGAAAAAGATTTATGGGAAGCTTTCGACTCTGAATGAGCTGGGACTGGGCTATCTGACCTTAGGGGAGGATACTCCTGCCCTCTCCGGCGGCGAAGCCCAGCGGCTGAAGCTGGCCAGTGAGATGGGCAGAACCCAGGCTGATGCTGTCTTTATCTTCGATGAGCCCACCATTGGACTGCATCCGCTGGATGTGCAGGTGCTCCTGCAGGTCTTTGAGCGCTTGGTGGCAGCCGGTGCTACCGTGATTGTCATCGAGCATGATCTGGATGTGATCATCAATGCTGATTACCTGATTGACATGGGCCCGGAAGGCGGTGCCAAAGGCGGCCGCATCGTAGCCTGCGGCACGCCGGAAATGGCAGCGGGGTGCAAGGAAAGCATTACGGGTAAATATATCGCCAGAGAAATGAAAAAAAAGTTATAGAATGCCCTCCGTTGCAAGTAATCCATTAATAAGGATGTTTGGCGGGCAAATCATCGTAGTAAGGAAGTGTATAGCGCAATGGAAATCATCGACGCACATCTGCATTTCATGGCTGTGGCCGACTTTGACCGGATAGCCGTAGCTGCCGGACATGAAAACACCGAGCAGCATCTTGCCGCCGCCTATGAAACCTACGGCATCAGCACCGGCATAGTCATGGGCAACGGCCCTTTAGACCGCCAGTGCGACCATCCGTCCTTCCTGCATTATTGCGTGGGCCTGGATATAATGGGCTGGCAGGAGGACAGGGAAACACAACTGCGACTGACAGAGGAAAACCTGCAGCGCCCGGACTGTGTAGGGCTAAAGCTCTACCCCGGCTATAATGCCTTCTACGTCTATGACGAAATGCTCACGCCCCTGTATGCCCTGGCAGAGAAATACCATAAGCCCGTAGCCATCCACACGGGCCTGACAGCCTCCGGCATGGGCCTCCTGAAGTACAGCCACCCCCTGACCTTGGACGAAGCCGCCTCCCGCTGGCCAGGAGTGCAGTTCGTCATGTGCCACTTCGGCAATCCCTTCCTGCAGGATGCAGTAGCCGTGCTGGAGAAGAACCAGAACGTGGCTGCGGACTTGTCCGGACTGCTGGAAGGCAAAATCCCGGACTGGGAAGCCTTCACCCGCCAAAAACGCGGCTACCTGCGCATGTTAAGCGACTGGCTGGAATATCTGGACTGCTACGACAAAATCATGTTCGGCACAGACTGGCCCCTGGCCAATCTGGATGATTACATCAAGCTGACCAAGGAGATAGTCCCTCCCGAAGCATGGGAGGCTGTCTTCCATGAGAGTGCAGAAAGGATTTACGGACTGACAGCAGCTGCGGCGGTATTAGACAAAAGAAAGACTGATACGCATTGACTTTTATGATTTAGCCAATGCGTATCAGTCTATGTACGTCCACTGTTTTTCTGTATCTTACTATCAGGTGTTCCAATAGAGCATCATTTTTTCCATCATGTCCTGGGATTTGTCTTCGGCTTCAGCATCAGGCAACCATTCTTCTGAGAAGAGGGGACGGCCTTCGATGAGGTTTTGGACAGTTTTGGCCATTCCGGAGATATCGGCTTCCTTCTGGGGGGAGTTGATGAATTTTCCCAGGGCCCGGCCTGCCTTGAGCATGTCCTTTTCTTTCAGGGAGCGGGTGGTGGGGTCCAGGCTGGAGAGTCGGAGCACCGGGAAGCTTATTTCGGTGGAGGTTAGCAGTTTCTCAGGCTTCACCATCAGGCCCGCTGCGGCCAGGTTGTCAGTGAGCTTGGTGCCATCTATGCCCTCTCTGAGCTGGGCCAGCACCAGATGATTGGTGGTGGGGCCGCAGAGCGTGTTTACTCCGGCTTCGCGGAGACCTTTTTCCAAAGCCTGGGCATTTTTCACCGTCTGCTCACAGTAAGCTATGAATTCGTCAGTGGCAGCTTCGCGGAAGGTGATGGCCAGGGCTGCCAGCACGTTCTTTTTTAGGGAAACATGGCCTGTGTCGATAACTGCCTTGTCCAGCCAGGAAGCCAGCTGTTCCTTGGCAAGGATAATGCCGTTCTGTGGGCCATGGAGAGCATCGCTGGCGCCGAAGGTCACAACATCGGCATAGGGGACCGGGGAGGGCACGAAGCCTGTAGCTACCAGCCCCGCATTCTGGCCCAGGTCCACCCACAGATAGGAGCCTGACTCATCGGCTATGCGGCGCAGGCGCTCATAGTCGATACTCTGGGGATAATTCACCGGGGAGTAGATAATGATGCGGGGCTTGTGGCTGAGGGCCAGCTGCCTGACCTTTTCAAAGTCAATGGTGAGTGTATCAGGCTCTAAGCCGAATTTTACAAAGGTGTAGGTCATAAGTTCCCCTGTACAGACCTCCTGCTTGCGGAGATTGAAGGAGAGGATGGTGCTGTCCGGCTGGGCCAGGGCTTGGAAAACCACGCGGGAAGCCGCCACTGGGTTGCCAATGCGGACAATGGCGTGGCCGCTGTGGAAAAGCTGTTTTACACGCTGGGCAGCCATTTTTTCCAAACGGCTGCGGCGCTCGATGGCATGATGGTCCATGAAGTCGTTGCCCAGGACGCTGCCCTTCAAATAGGCGGAGAAGGGAGAAACAGCGTTGGCAGTCGGAATCAGGGACAGGGTGGAGCACTGCCGGTCCAGGGCCGAGAGCAACAAATCTGAAAGCTCCGGGTCGAAGGCTTCCATACGGCGGAGCAGAGTCTCATTATCCATAGGATCAAATCCTTTCTAGGGAATATTTGCTCATACATTTATTTATGTTGCTATATCTAACTCAAACGATGCCTGTAAGCATGTAGAAAGCAATGCACAGGAATGGCACGGTGAACTTCATGAAAAGCAGTACCACAATATCAAAATAGGACTGCTTGTGGGTGAGGCCGCAGATGGCCAGCAGGGTCACCAGGGCGCCGCAATGGGGCACCGGGTCGATACCCACGGAGGCGATGGCCACGATACGGTGGAGCACCTCCAAAGGAATACCCTGGGCAATGGCAGCCTGAGCCCATTGCTCGCCGAAGGCGGACAGGGCGATGGTCAGGCCGCCGGAAGCGGAACCGGTGATGCCGCACATGATGTTGGTGGCAAGGACGGCGGAAAGCAGGGGACCACTGGAGGCGGAAAGACCCAGCAGGGCATCCTTGATGGGGCCGAAGCCCGGCATGGCTACCAGCACGCAGCCGAAGGCAAAGCCGGAGGCCACGTTCAGGGCAGCGGTGCCTGAGGAAACGGCTGCAAAATTAATGGGCTTCAGGAAGCCGTCAGTGGCTTTGAGGCGCTTGCGGCCAATCCAGCCTGCAGCCACGCTGCTGGCAATCAGGGCGATGGAAATGGACCAGATGGCGGAAACCTTGCCGATATGGGCAGCAATCAGGGAGAGCTTCATGCCGGCCAGGGACTCAAGCATATCCTCTGCCCAGTGGAAGCCCCAATCCCAGCCAAAGGGATTGGAAAGTATGACGTTGATGACTACTACCATCAGCAGGGGAACCATGGCCAGCCTCCAGTCGATGGTGGCCGACTTGCTCTGTCCCCCCTGACGGTCAGCGTGGGAGCCATAGCCTTCACCAGCGCCTTTCAGTTTGTTCATGCGGTAGGTGAGCCAGCCCCAGCCCATGACCATAAAGAGGATGGTGGCAAAGACACCTATGCCGATGCCTGACCAGGAGGAAGTCTCGAAGTAGGCGGCAGGTATGATGTTCTGGATCTGGGGAGTACCAGGCAGAGCAACCATGGCGAATGAGAAAATGCCAATCCACAAGGTGGCGGGCAGCAGTCGCTTGGGAATGTCTGCCTGACGGAAAATCACGGCCCCGAAGGGGTACATGACGAAGGCCACCACGAAGACGGAAAGGCCACCGTAAGTCAGGGCACCGCAGCCCAGGATGACGGCCAGGATGGCCCGCTCCTCGCCCAAGGCGCTGACGATCTTGGCCGCCACAGCAGAGGCCAGGCCGCCTTTCTCCATGAGCTTGGCGAAGACAGCGCCGAAAAGAAAGATAGGATAGTAGGTCTTTACATATTCGGCCAGTTTGGTCATGTAAAGCTCACTGAAAATAGGCAGTCCATAATGCTGGCTGCCCAGGGCGGCCACAACCGCAAAGAACGGTGCGACCAGGATGATGGAGCAGCCGCGGTAAGCGCAGAGCATAAGCCCCACCAGCGCGGCCGCCATTGCGATGGTTGCCAAGGAAATCTCCTCCTGAATGATGATGTAAAAAAGCATATATATAGTACCATAACTAGAGGTTATGGTCAATAAAATTCGCAGATAAACAAATATTATGACTACTTACTATACTGTCTGTTGCAAGGCGGGCAGCATTTTTTTGTGAGGTTTTGTATCCTGCGGGCGGTGCACCGCATCCGCCAGGCTGACCATCTTGACTTTTATGCCATGGGCAACAACCGCTATCCTATCCATATGATGGTGGATAGCTTTGCCATGGTGGGCAAGACCACCTCCGTCCATGACAACATGGCTGCCCAGTACCTGCAGGCTTACAGCTCCCCCAAGAATCATCTGGGGTTCTTTGTGAGCCGTACTGGGGAAAACAGTATGTTGCTGGACATTGCCCAAAAGCTGAAGGAGCGGAATGTGTCCATGATATTGGTCACTGCCAATCCCCAATCTAGCCTGGGGCAGATGGTGGATGTGGCCATTCCTGCTACGGATGCAGAGCATATGAATGAAGGCGGCCCCAGGATCTTCATCATGAGCAGCACCTATATAATGCATATAATCTGGGCAGTGCTCATGGGCAAGGAGGAGGCTGGCAGCCTGCAGAGCCGTGAAGACTGGTTGAAAAAGAATTTTCATTATTAATATGAGCTTGATATAGAATGGCTATTGGAAGCTGCTGCCAGGAGCGGCGTGGACGTGATTTCCGTGGGCACAGCGTCAAGGCACTGGATATCAGCCTGGATATCGGTGCCATCAAGTAATTAGACTTCCTTGGTTAAAAAATTAGACAACATAAAGAAAGGCCCCGGCAGACCGGAGCCTTTCTTTATGTTGATGATATATCCTTGTCAAATCTTGAATTTCTTCATTTCCTCCTGCAAATCTCCTGCCAGTGAGGCCAGGCCGCGGGCGGCGTCGGAAATCTCGTGCATGGAGGCGCTCTGCTGCTGGCCGGCGGCGGAGACGGACTGAGCCTCGTCAGAGTTCTTGCCGCTGGTCTTGCTGATGTTGACGCTGGCCTGGAGCATGCGCTCGTTGTCGCTTTCCATGGCCTCGATAGCCTTGGCGATGCGCTGTATCTGGGCGGTCAGGTCATCAATGACCGTCACGATGTCGGCAAAGGCCTTGTCGGCGGTCTGCACGGTATTGATGCCTTCCATGACGCTCTGGGTGCCGGTGCGGCTGGCTTCTACCGCTGACTTCATGTCTTCCAGGTTGGAGCGCACCAGAGCGGCTATCTGCTGGGAGGACTGGTTGGAGTTTTCTGCCAGCTTCCGCACTTCATCGGCTACCACTGCAAAGCCACGGCCTGCTTCGCCTGCCCGGGCGGCCTCGATGGCGGCGTTCAGGGCCAGCAGGTTGGTTTGCTCGGCGATTCCCGTGATCATTTCCACGATGTCAGAGATTTCCTTGGAACTCTGGTTGAGCTTCTCGATGGAAGTTTGGATGCTGTCGGTGCTGGCGGTGATGTTGTTCATCCGGGAAACTGCTTCCTGGATAGAGGCACGGCCTTCCCCAATCTTGTCCTTGGCGCTCATGGCGTTCTGCAGCACCTGGTTGGTATCTGCCGCCACTGCTTGGACGGAGTGGGTGACGCTTTCGGCGGCTTCCTGGATATTGCTGGCTTCCACCGCCTGCTCGCTGGCACCTTCGGCAATGGAGACAATGCTCTCCGCCACCATGTGGCTGGCCTGGGCGGACTGCTCGGCG
>CAJOIN010000050.1 GCA_905234515.1 uncultured Selenomonas sp. | reverse complement strand
CGTGCGGTGATTATTTTTGTGAGGTGGGCGTATGGATTTGCGGGAGAGGCTTTTTGCCTTGCAGGATAAGAAGTTCAGGGAGTTTCACAGCAGGCTTGTTCCAACGGTGGAGCCGGAGAAGATTATTGGGGTGCGGACGCCGGCTTTGCGACAGTTGGCTAAGGAGATAGTGAAGGAAGGTGGGGACAGGGAGTTTCTTGACCAGTTGCCCCATCATTATTTTGAGGAAAACCAGCTACATGCTTTTATGATTTCTTCTATAAAAGATTATGGGGAGTGTATGGAGAGAACGAGGGTATTTTTGCCTTATATAGATAACTGGGCTACTTGTGACCAGATGTCGCCTAAGGTTTTTGCCAGGCATAGGGGAGAACTGCTGGAAGAGATCAAGGCTTGGCTGGAGTCGGAGAAAACTTATACTGTGCGTTTTGCCATTGGCATGCTTATGGAGCATTTCCTGGATGAGAATTTTGCTGCGGCCTATTTGGAAATGGTGGCAGGGGTGCGCTCAGAGGAATACTATATCAATATGATGATAGCCTGGTACTTTGCCACGGCTTTGGCGAAGCAGTATGAGGAAACCCTGCCCTATATAGAGGAAAAGCGTCTGGCAGTATGGACTCATAACAAGGCTATCCAAAAGGCTATTGAAAGCAGGCGTATTAGCAAGGAGCAGAAGGATTATCTGCGGGGACTGAAAATCAAGGGCTAGGTTGGCCTCTGTCCGGGCTTTGCCTTGACAGACCCTGGGGCAGCAAGTATTATCAAGGAATAGGACCTTTGTATAGCAGAAAAGGGTGAGATTTTGAAACGCAGTGAAAAGATATATGATTATATAAGGGAACATTCCCTGGCTTGCCGCAAGGAGGATTTGCAGGGGGCTGTTGGGTTTGATGCCCAGGAGATAGCGGATAATCTGGGGATTCTCCGCAATAATGTGTCCAAGGAACTCAATGAGCTGCACCGCCTGGATAGGATTGTTAAGTTCAAGGGGCGCCCCGTCAAATATTTTGACAAGAGCGCTTTGGAAGAAATTCTGGGTATTGAGCTGGGGGAGGGGCCCTGCCAGTATATGGATGTGTCTGAGTGCCAAAGCCCTGAAATGGCTGAGGAGGAGGCCAATCCCTTTGCCAGGCTCATAGGCGCAGAACGCAGCCTTTCACGGCAGGTGGAGCAGGCCAAGGCGGCTATCCTCTATCCTCCCGACGGTTTGCACACCCTGATTGTGGGCCAGACCGGCGTAGGTAAGACGCTCTTTGCCCACATGATGTTTGATTACGGCAAGACTATGCACCGCTTTTCGGCGGATGCGCCTTTTGTCACCTTCAATTGCGCCGACTACTATAATAACCCTCAGCTTTTGATTTCCCATGTGTTCGGGCACCAGAAGGGGGCCTTTACCGGGGCGGACAAGGACAAGGCCGGCCTGGTGGAGGAAGCTGACGGAGGCGTCCTGTTCCTGGACGAAATTCACCGCCTGCCTCCCGAGGGCCAGGAGATGATTTTCTACTTTATGGATACGGGCACCTTCAACCGTTTGGGTGAGACCACCCGCTCCCGCAGGGCCAAGGTGCTGATTATCGGCGCCACCACCGAGGACCCCGACTCGGCCCTGACCAAGACCTTTGTGCGCCGCATTCCCAATATCATCAAAATTAAGCCTTTGACCGAGCGCAGCCTGTCGGAGAAAATAGACATTATCAAGCTGCTTTTCCGGGAGGAGGCCAGGCGGGTGAAGAAGCCTGTGCGCATTACCGTGGAGTCTGTGAAGGCTCTGATTGGCAGTATCGGCAGCGGCAACGTGGGGCAGCTCAAGTCCAATATCAAGCTCCTCTGCGCCCAGGCCTTCCTGAACGGCATTGACAATCCCGATTTCATAGAGGTGGATTTCAAGATGCTGCCGGAAGGGGTGAAGGATGGCCTTTTGACCCTTTCTTCCAATCGTCAGGCTTTGGCAGAACTGGCCCAATATATTGCAGAACCATTGGTGATTTCCCCGGCAGGGGGTAAGAAGGCTTCCAGCGATGAGGAACAGGAGCCTGCTTCCTTTAACCTTTATCAGGTGGTGGAGGACAAGGTTGCCCTGTTGCGGAAGGAAGGCATCAGCGCCGACCTTATCAAACAGATTGTGGCCACGGACGTGAATGTCTATGTGAAGGAACTATATAATAAGAAGCATTCTGTCAATATGACCACCCGGGAGAGGCTTTTGAAGATAGTGGATGCCTCTCTGGTGGACTTTGCGGAGCAGATTGCCCTTTTTGTGCAGAAGCGCATGAATCGCAGCTATCGTGACCGTTTCCTCTATGCCTTCAGCCTGCATCTTTCCGCCTTTCTGAAGCGTATTAAGGCCAAGGAGGTTATTCCCTATACGGCGGAAATAGAGGGGGCAGTGCCACAGGATTCGCTGTGCCTGCAGGTGGCCATGGAAATCGGGGAGCGGATTGAGGCTCATTATTTCCTGAAGGTACCCCGGGTGGAGATTGAGTATATCGCGCTGCTGCTGGAATCTGCTGAGGACGACGACCTCAGCGACAGGGTTTCCATCATTGTGGCTACCCACGGCACCAGCACTGCCAGTTCCATGGTGGAAGTGGCCCAGAAGCTCTTCAGCTCTGCTGATACCAATATCATTGCGGTGGATATGCCCCTGGAGACGGGGCCCCAGCAGATTTTGGAGCAGATGACCGCCATGCTGAGAGCCATGGACTGCCGCCGGGGGGTGCTGATTTTGGCGGATATGGGCTCTCTTTGCAATATCGGTTCTATCATTTCCGAGCGGCTGAAGATTCCTGTACGCACTTTGGATATGGTATCCACGCCGCTGATTCTGGAGGCCATGCGCAAGGTGGACATAGCAGGCATGGATTTGGACAGTATCTATGAATCCCTGAGGAGTTTCAGGGGCTATGACAGCGTGGATGCAGGCAGCCAGCGCAGGGAGGTGGATGGCAAGCCCGAGGCTATTGTCACCATCTGCAGTACAGGGCAAGGGGCGGCCGTGAAGCTGAAGGCGCTGGTGGAAGATATTCTGCACCATGCAGGCAGGCCCATCGAGGTTATACCAGTGGGCTTGCTGAAGCTGGATGAAACCATGGAGTCCCTGCGCCAGGAGTATCACATCATCGCTTCCGTGGGCATGAAGAAGCCGGCGGCCCCAATTCCCTTCATTCCCTTGGAGCAGCTCATTGACGGCTCAGGGGAGAAGATGCTGACGGAGCTGGTGCTGGACTCCGAGATTGCCATGGTGCCCCAGGAAAAAAGCAATATGGTGGTGCAGAATCTCTGCGAGGAGTCTCTGCAAAAGTTCCTCACCTATCTGAATCCTGCCAAAATCATGGGTGTGCTGCTGGAGTTTGACCAGCAATTGGAGGCAGACCTGAAGCTGCATCTGTCCAATCCGTTAAAAATCCGCCTTTTGGTACACTGTGGCTGTGCCCTGGAGCGTATCGTCACCAGGATGCCCCTGCAGTATAAGGAAGACAAGAGCAAGGTTGATACAGTAAAGCTGGAGGCGGTAAAAAAGGCCTCAAAAGTCTTTGCAGACAGCCTGAAGCTTCATTTCTCCGAGGATGAGTATTATTTTATGGCCGATATGCTCTAGGATATGAAGCATATATAGCCGTGATAAGGTAAAAATATGATACAGAAAATACACTATGATGTGATAAATGTCATAGTGTATTTTTTTGTGTCGATACGGAAAAGATAGTATCAAAAGTGCTTTTTTCTGTATTAAAGTGTATCAAAATGCAAATTACTGTATTGAAGAGCCATTTTGAAGGATGAAAAAAATCTGGAAATTACAGCCTTTCTGGACTTTTTTTAAGTGATACACAAAGTTGGCACGCGGATTGCATTATATAAGGGCGTGAGGCAAAGAACGCCAAAAGAAATCATATAAGTTAATGATTGCATTTAACTTTCAATTCAAGGAGGTAACGAAATGTTTGGAATCATTGTTGGCACCCATGGTGTTTTCGCAGAGGAACTGGTGAAGTCCTGCGAAATGATTTGCGGTGAGCAGAAGAACGTTCGCGCGGTGACCCTGATCCCCGGTGAAGGCCCCGATGATGTGGTGGCTAAGTATGAAGCTGCCATCAAGGAACTGGATTGCGAGGGAGGCGTGCTTTTCCTGAACGACCTGTTCGGCGGCAGCCCCTACAACGCAGCTTGCCGTCTGGTTATCAGCAACGAGAAGTACGGCATTGTCACCGGTGTGAACCTGCCCATGCTCATTGAGATGTGCAGCGCCCAGCTGATGGATGACGGCTCCGATATCAAGGACCTCATGCAGAAGGCTGTGGACGCCGGCAAGAACGGCACCCAGACTTTCCATGCCAGCTCTATTTCCGATGATGACGAGGAGGAACTTTAATGAATATCGTACTTGCAAGAATTGATGACCGTCTTATCCATGGTCAGGTTGCTACTGTTTGGTCCAAGGTAACCGGCTGCAGCCGCATTATCGTCTGCGATGATGAGGTGGCTAAGGACACCATCCGCGCAACCCTGCTGAAGCAGGTTGCTCCTGCCGGCATCAAGAGTCACGTGGTTGACCTTGAGAAGGCTGTCCGCGTTTACAACAACCCCAAATATGAGAACGAGAAGTGCCTGCTGCTCTTCACCAACCCCACCAGTGTCCTCTATATGGTTGAGCATGGCGTTGACATCAAGAGCGTCAACATCGGCGGCATGAGCTTCAAGGAAGGCAAGCATCAGATTACTGGCGCTGTGTCCGTTGATGATAAGGACATCGAGGCTTTCAAGAAGCTCAACGAGAAGGGTATCGAGCTTGAAATCCGCAAGGTTGACACGGATTCCAAGGTTATGCTCATGGACGTCCTCAAGTAAGATGATTTCGACGGGGCAGGCGGGCGCTCGCCCGCTGACCCCTTGAAATAAGAGAAACAATCATATATATCAAGAGATTCAATGGAGGGAAACAACAATGGAAATCAGTGGAATCCAAATTCTTCTAGTTTTCATCTTTGCAACCATTGCCGGTATGGGCAGCTGCTTGGATGAATTCCAGACTCACCGCCCCTTGATAGCCTGCACGGCTACTGGACTTATCTTAGGCGACATGACTTCAGGTATTATTATCGGCGGTACCCTTGAGATGATGGCTCTGGGCTGGATGAATATCGGCGCAGCTATCGCTCCTGATGCAGCTCTTGCATCTGTTATCTCCACCATTCTGGTTGTGGCTGGCCATCAGGATATCTCCACCGGTATCGCTATCGCTATGCCTATCGCAGCTGCTGGCCAGGTTCTGGCCATCATTTGTAAGACCGTCTCCGTGGTGTTCCAGCACTGGGCTGACGGCTATGCTGAGAAGGGCTCCACTTTCGGTATCGACATGTGCCATTATCTGGCTCTCGTTTTCCAGGGCCTCCGCGTAGGCGTTCCCGCTGTTATTGTTGCTATGACTGTCGGTACGGATGCCGTTCAGAGCATGTTGGCAGCTCTTCCCCCGGTCATCACCGGCGGTCTGCAGGTCGCTTCCGGCTTCATCGTGGTTGTAGGTTATGCCATGGTCATCAACATGATGGGCGCAGATTACCTCATGCCTTTCTTCTTCCTCGGTTTCGTTGTCGCTGCTTTCACGGATTTCAACCTGGTTGCTCTCGGCGTTATCGGCCTGGTGGCTGCTATCGTCTACATCCAGCTCAATCCTAAGTATCAGGAAGTGGCTGCTGCACCGGCTGCTGCCGCTGCAAGCTCCAGCAGTGACATGGACGATGAACTTGACTAAGGGGAGGTAGGAAGATAATGGAAAAGAAACTTACTAAGTCCGATTTTTTCTGGGCATTCATTCGCTCTAACTTCCTGCAGGCTTCCTGGAACATGGAACGTATGCAGGGCCTGGGATACTGCTTCGGCATGGTCCCCATCCTGAAGCGCCTCTATGAAGGCGAGGAACTCAAGCAGGCCTTAAAGCGTCACCTGGAGTTCTATAACACTCAGCCGTTCGTTACCGCTCCCATCATCGGCATTACCGCCGCTATGGAGGAGAAGAAGGCTAACGGCGCCGACATCCCCGACGGTGTTATCAACGGTATCAAAGTCGGTATGATGGGCCCTCTGGCCGGCGTGGGCGACCCGATTTTCTGGGGTACTCTCCGTCCTATCACTGCAGCTCTCGGTGCTTCCATCGCTATGAGCGGCAGCCTCCTTGGACCTATCCTCTTCTTCGTGCTCTTTAACCTGGTTCGCCTGCTGGTTCGTTGGTACGGCATCAGCTACGGCTATGGCAAGGGTACCGATATCGTGCAGGATGTGGCCGGCAACAAGCTGCAGAAGCTCACTGAGGGCGCTTCCATTCTGGGCCTCTTCGTCATGGGCGCTCTGGTCAACAAATGGACCAGCGTCAATATCCCCATCGTGGTTTCCGAGATTACCAATGCCAAGGGTGAGCATGTGGTCACCACGGTGCAGGGCATTCTGGACAGCCTTATGCCCGGCCTGGTTCCCCTGCTTCTCACCTTCATGTGCATGGGCCTCTTGAAGAAGAAGGTCAATGCTATCTGGATTATCTTCGGCCTCTTCGCCTTGGGTATCGTTTGCTTCGCCCTGGGCATCATGAATGTGAAGTAAGAATTCCAATAAGCAATTTTTGGGTGGCGGGTTTTGCCCGCCACTTTTTGTATTATTTTTTTGTATTATATGGTAGGATTTGCCATTTACAATTCCATTTGGTTTTTGTAAAATAGAATCAAGTAATGTTTATGTCAAGCAATCCGTCGATTGGTTTCGTTATAGGGAGAGATGTTTCAAATGATTAAGAAAGCGATTGCCGTAATGACCTCTGGCGGCGACAGCCCGGGCATGAATGCAGCAGCCCGCGCCGTAGTCCGTACCGCTCTCAGCGAGGGCGTGAGCGTCTTCGGCATCAATAATGGTTACCAGGGCATGCTGGATGACGACATCGTGGAGCTGGACAGCCGCAGCGTCAGCGACCTTATCCAGCGCGGCGGTACCTTCCTGGGCACGGCCCGCTCCATGGAGTTCAAGACTCCTGAGGGCCGCAAGAAGGGCTATGAGAACCTCCGCAAGCACGGCATTGAGGGCCTGGTCATCATCGGCGGTGACGGCAGCCTCACCGGCGGCTCTCTTCTGTCCAAGGAAACCGGCATTCCCATCGTAGGCCTGCCGGGCACCATCGACAACGATGTGTGGGGCATGGACTACACCATCGGCTGTGACACCGCTGCCAATACCATCGTGGATGCCATCAACAAGCTCCGCGACACTGCTTCTGCCCATCGCCGCATTATGGTGGTGGAGGTCATGGGCCGCAACTCCGGCTGGCTGGCCATGATGGCAGGCATTGCCGGCGGCGCCGAGTATGTGCTGGTGCCTGAGGTGAAGTACGACCTGGACGAGATGTGCCATGAGCTCAAGGCCATGTATGATGCAGGCAAGCGTTACAGCATCATTGTCATTGCCGAGGGCGCAGGCTCCGGCGTGGGCCTGGGCAAGGTGGTTGAGGAGAAGACGGGCATTGACACCCGCGTTTCCGTGCTGGGCCATATCCAGCGTGGGGGTTCCCCCACCGTGGAGGACCGCATGAAGGCGTCCATGCTGGGTGAGAAGGCCGCTTTGGCCATCATCTCCGGCGCTACCAACCTGGTCTTCGGCTTCAACGAGGGCAAGGTAGTGGGCGTCAACCTCTTCGAGGCAGTCAACAATACTAAGACTTTGGACCCTGAGCTGGTGCGTCTCGCACGCGTACTGGCGTAAGTTCCGCATTTTTTGCAACAATATCCAGCCTTTTTACGAAAAAATATGTCCTTCGCGGTTTTTTTGCGGAGGACTTTATTTTTTATTTAAGTTTTCTTATCCAGGTTACGATATAGATAACGAAGGAATATGCTTGTGCGCCAGTCGGCCTGGAGAGCAGCTGTTTTTTCAATGGGGCCGGGGATTTTTGGTAAGACTTAAGGATTTATGGGAAAAGGAGGCTATCAACATGGATGTTAACACGATGGTCAATATTTCGACCAATCTTAGCACCCTTAACGTCAAGCAGGGCAGCAGCCAGGCGGCAAATAGCGCCAGTGCTCCTGCCAATGCTGAAAGTGCGGCCGGCGCGGTTAGTGCCAGCGCTTACGCTGTGGATGTGTCCGATGCAGCCAAGAGCCACGGCGATGCTGTGAAGGGGCTGACTGCAGAACAGATAGATGTGCTGCAACAGGGCATTGACAACTCCTACAAGATGATGATTTCTGTGCTCACAGAGCAGAACGCCAAGCTGCAGGGCTGGCTGGATGAAGGTATCGGCAAGCTGGCCTTTGGGGACATGCAGATTGATTCTTCCAGATTTGCTCTTCCTGCAGTGGGGACTACGCCCGAAGAGGCAGCCGCTGCCGTGGCCGAAGGCGGGGACTACTCTGTGGATGCAGTGGCAGGCCGTATCTTCGATTTGGCCAAGGCCATTGCAGGAGATGACCCGGAAAAGCTCAAGGCTATGCAGGATGCTGTGGAAGAAGGTTTCAAGCAGGCAGGCCTTGCCTGGAAGGACACCATGGGCACTGATAAGATGCCGCAGATTACCCAGGATACCCACGCTGAGATTACCAAGCGTTTTGATGAACTGTACGCCAAGCTGACAGGCCAGGCTGTAGACGGATCGTCTGAGTAAGACCTTGATTTCTGTGTTTCAAGGGAAAGGAGGTATGATTCATGTCTACTATCAGTTCTATGGCGAACAATACTTATATGATGCTGACCATGGCCCAGAATAACGGCTTGAACCTGTTTGGGAATAATTCTGCCAGCAGCTCCTCAAAGTCCAATGACATTTGGAGCAATTACGGCAGCAGTTCCTCGGCAGCCAGCGCCATGCTTTCCGGAGTTTCTGAAGTCAGCAGCAGCAAGCGGGAGCTCCTGGCCAGTTATGACAATGCTGCCAAGGGCTTCAAGGCGGAATTTAACGCCACTATGAAGGATTTGTCCAGCTCCATCAGCGATATGAAGAAACTGAATCTCGATGTAGGAGAGGATGCCATTACCAAGAAAACCGTCACGGCAGAGGATGGCACCACCTCCAATGTTACCGAATACAACAAAGCCATGAAGGAAGCCCTCGGCACCATAGGGGAGTTTGTTGACAATTACAATTCTGCCATTGATATGTTCAAGGATTACGGCGATGTTTCCAAGCGCATGTCCTACATGGGGACTGTCTTTGGCGACACTACTGCCAGACTGCCAGGGCAAATACCTATGCCAAGATTGGCCTCAATGTGGGCAGCGATGGCAAGATTGCCATTGACGAAGAAAAGCTGGCCAAGGCTATCCAGGATACCCCCGGCAGGGTGGAGAATATTCTTGGCAATAATGGCCTCACCGGCAAGGCTGAGAGTCATGTGAATTTCGCTGAGGGACAGTCTGACAGGCTCTTTCCCTCAGTAGACAGCATGTTTGGCAAGCAGCTGAAGCAGGCCAGCGTCTACAGCGGCAATTCGCTTCTGCAGCTTCACAGTTACGCCAATTTGGGCAATTTCGTCAATATGATGTTCTGAATTAATCCCGGCCCCATAACACCCCGGCTTTTTCAGGCCGGGGTGTTTCAATGTTGCGGCAGAGCTGTGGAATGAGGAAAAACACGGCTTCATAAAAAAGGA
>CAJOIN010000049.1 GCA_905234515.1 uncultured Selenomonas sp. | reverse complement strand
AGCCGATGTGCTGGGGGTACACCGGGAAACCCGTTTGTAACAGTCCATGTAGCTTGGGGAACATGGAGAATCCCTTTTGTGATTTTAGTCTAGCATGGGGGGAAAGAAAAAGCAAGGGATATTTGTCTGAAATTAAAAACATTTAGCATAGAGATTACGAGCGTTGTAGAGTATAATTTTGAGCATGTAAAGAAATTCCTGCAGATTGATGTAGCCATGATTTCTTCACTGGGCCGTGGTGAGGATGTGGATGAGCGAGTAGCCGACTATGGAATGGTCATCATGGATGAGTGTCATCACGCTGGCGCATATACCTATGAGAATGTCCTTTGGAAGGTAAGAGCAAAGTATGTGTACGGACTGACTGCCACTCCGGCCCGTGAGGATGGGCATGAAAAAATTGCTTTCATGCAGCTCGGCCCTTTGCGTTATCGTCTGTCAGAGAAGGACAGGGCTGCCATGCAGGATTTCCAGCATGAAATCTATCCAAGATTTACAAGATTTTCCCCTGTGACCCAGGCGAAGCCAACCATCAACGATTTGTATAAGCTGCTTATTCATGACAAGATGAGGAACCAAATGATAGTGGCTGATATAGCCTCTGCTGCAAGCGAGGGCAGGACACCGCTGGTTTTGACCAAATTCAAGGCGCATGCCACGCTGCTTCACGAAGCTGTCCAAGAGATGGGGCTTCACGCAGTGTTGCTAATGGGAGGTGGTTCAGCCAGGGAAAGGGAGGCAAAACGCGAGGAGCTAAGGAAGACCGCCAGTGAGGATAAGCTGGTTATAATTGCTACTGGAAAGTATGTGGGTGAAGGCTTTAATTTCCCTAGGCTGGATACCCTCTTCCTGACTATGCCTGTATCATGGAAGGGGAATATTTCCCAATATGCAGGAAGGATACATCGAGACTTTGAAGGCAAGGAAAATGTTGTAATCTATGACTATGTGGATGTCCATGTAAAAATGTTGGAGCGGATGTACCAGAAAAGGCTCTCTGCATATGCTGCCATGGGGTACACGGTTTACGCTCCCACAGGTAGTGGGGAAGGCAACGTTCTATTTACAGTCAAGGATTATCAGGAGACATTCTGGCAGGACTTCCAAAATGCGGCTAGCAGAGTGTGTATCTCAAGCCCACGCCTGAGCCAGCGTCGTGTATGGGAGTTTGTAAAGCGGCTGAAACAGGATATCCGTTTGCATATGGAATATATTATTTTGACAATGCCTGCCAGCAATTACTCAGATGAGCAAGGGACAAAGCTTGAGGCTATGAAAAAAGCTCTGCGTGATGCTGGGGCAGAGGTAAGAGATGTTGAAAAGCTCAATTGCCACTTCGCAGTGATGGATGAGGATCTTGTCTGGTACGGAAGCATGAACTTCCTGTCAAAGGAGCATGACAATGATATTCTGATGCGCCTGAGGAGTGAAGCCATTGTTAAGGAACTTCTGGCTATGGGAAAGAGCATAGATGTAAAGAAACGTGAATGAGAGGTCTGCCACGTTGTTAGTGCTATCCTGGTTGATTGTGAATTTTTTCCATGAGCCCTTCCTGCTGTGGGATATAAAAGCTAATGACCATATTTTTATTGACAGGAAAAAGCTCCTAAGGCTATTATTTATATGAATTTATTTAGATTGGAAGGATAGCTTTGCTGAAAATAGAGGGAAATGCCAAGATTAACCTGACTCTTGACATCTTGGGCAAGAGGCCGGATGGCTACCATGAGGTTTCCATGCTGATGCAATCCATTGCCCTGCACGATACGCTGGCCTTGGAAAAGATGCGGGAGGGGATAGACCTCAGCATTAGTGTGCCTTGGATGAAGGCAGATGAGAGCAATCTTGTCTGGAAGGCGGCAGCCTTAATACAGGAAAGGCTGGGACTCAAGGGGGGCGTGCGCATACGCCTTACCAAGAGAATACCAGTGGCAGCGGGACTGGCAGGTGGCAGCGCAGATGCCGCTGCGGTGCTTCGGGGCATGGATAGGCTCTATGGCCTGCACCTGTCCGATGAGGAGCTCTGCAGCCTGGGGGCGGAGCTGGGTTCGGATATTCCCTTCTGCCTTATGGGAGGTACCCAGCTTTCCACAGGCAGGGGAGAGGTGCTGAGGAAAATCAGGAGTATGCCCAATGCCTGGGTGGTGCTGGCCAAGCCGCGCATCTCCGTGTCCACCGCCTGGGCTTATCAGAATTATGATGAGCAGGGAGCTGAGCGTCATCCTGACAACGCCCTGGTGGAGGAAAAAATTATTAGCCAGGACCTTAAAGCCATGGCCCCCTTATTGTGCAATGTTCTGGAAAGTGTTACTATAAAAAAGTATGATGTCATAGACAGGTATAAACGGCTGATGATGGAAAAGGGCGCGTTGGTCAGCATGATGTCCGGCAGCGGCCCCACAGTCTTTGGCTTGATGGCCAAGAAATCAGAAGCTTTGCGTGTGGCAGGCTTTCTGCGTCATGTGACCAAGGCTGATGTCTTCGTCACCAGAACCAGCGGGTGTGGCACGCGCTTTGTCCAGGGCAATGTGCGTCGTTATAAAATCAAGTCAGAATAGGGGTATCGTTATGGACAGGAGATTGTCTCCCATTAAGTTGGACAGCTATCAGCCCTTGCGGGAAGTTGTTTGCGAGTCGTTGCGTGATGCCATCCGCAATGGCATTCTGAAGCCTGGTGAGCGTATTATGGAAATACAGCTGGCAGAGGAATTGGGGGTTTCCCGTACACCGGTGCGGGAGGCTATCCGCAAGCTGGAGCTGGAAGGCTATGTAATCATGATGCCCCGCCGGGGGACTTATGTGGCCACCATGTCCATACGCGATATCAACGAGATTTTCGAGATACGCACGGCATTGGAGTCCCTTTCCAACGGTCTGGCAGCCGAGCGTATCACTGACGAGGAGCTGGAGCATCTGCAGCGGCTGCTGGTCATCATTGGCGGCTATATTGCCGAGAACAATATAGAGAAAATCGTGGAGACGGATATTGAGTTCCACGACCTCTTGTACCATGCGGCCCGCAACACCCGCCTGGTGGGTGTTATTTCCAACCTGAGGGACCAGCTGACCCGCTTCAGGACCCTTTCCATGTCCTACCCCGGGCGTCTGGAGGCTACCCTGGAGGAGCACAGGGCCATTGTGGAGGCCATTGCCCAGGGGAATGTGAAGGCTGCCCGCAAGGCGGCGGAAACCCACATGGAAAATTCTGAGAAGACCCTGCTTCAGGCCATGGAAGTGGTGAATAAGAAGCAGACCAAGAAAAAGAGCAGCAAATCCCAAAAGTGAGTTTGCATAAACAAGCATGACAGTTCATGCTGAAGATAGGAGATAGAAAAATGTCAGATTTGGTTACCATTATCCTTGCGGCCGGCAAGGGAACCCGCATGAAATCCAAGCTGCCTAAGGTGCTTCATAAGGCTGCAGGCAAGGCCATGCTCCAGCATGTGCTGGATGCTGCCAAGGAGGCCGGGGCCGGCCGCAATGTGGTGGTTACGGGCTTCGGCGGCGATGTAGTCCGTGAGGCCATGGGTGAGCAGAGCGGCGTTGAGTACGTGACCCAGGCTGAGCAGCTGGGCACGGGTCACGCTGTGCTGCAGACCAAGGAGCTTTTGGCCGGCACCAAGGGTACGGTTATGGTACTTTGCGGGGATACCCCCCTGCTGACAGGCGCTCTGCTGAAAAAGCTGTATGAGTCTCACTGTGAGGCCAAGGCCAAGGCTACGGTGCTGACGGCCATCATGCCAGATGCTACGGGTTATGGCCGCATTATCCGCGGTGAGGACGGCTCTGTGCTGAAGATTGTGGAGCATAAGGATGCCACTGAGGAAGAGCGCAAGGTACAGGAAGTCAATTCCGGCATTTACTGCTTTGATATTGAGGCCATGTTCAAGGCCTTGGCCAATGTCACCAATGACAATGCCCAGGGCGAGTATTACCTGCCGGATGTGCTGGAGATTCTCCGGGGTGAGGGCGAGAAAATCTGGGCTGTGGCCGCAGATGATTATGAGTCCACTTTGGGCATAAACTCCCGTCAGCAGCTCTCCGGGGCAGAGAAAATCCTGCGCCGCCGCAAGAATGAGGAGCTGATGGCCGCAGGCGTCACTCTGATGGACCCCGACAACACTTATGTGGACTGGGATGTCCAGGTGGGCAGCGACACGGTTATCTATCCCATGACCTGGCTGGAAGCCGGCACGGTGATTGGCCAGGAATGTGAGATTGGCCCCAATGTACGCTTCCAGAACGTGAAGTGCGGCAACCATGTGGTGGGTCAGTTCTGCTATGCCCATGACTGCCAGATTGACGATGGGGTGGCCCTGGGCCAGTTCAATCATATTCGTCCCGATTCTCACCTGGCTGAGGGCGTGAAGATGGGCAACTTCGTGGAAGTGAAGAACTCCAACGTGGGCGAGGGCTCCAAGCTGCCTCATCTCTCCTATATCGGCGACTGCGATATGGGTTCCGGGGTGAACATGGGCTGCGGCACCATTACTGTCAACTATGACGGCAAGACCAAGTTCCGCACCGTCATTGGCAATGATGCCTTCGTGGGCTGCAACTCCAACCTGGTGGCTCCCGTGACCGTGGAGGACGGCGCTTACATCGGCGCAGGTTCTACCATCACCAAGACGGTGCCCCAGGGGACGCTGGCCATTGCTCGTGCCCGCCAGAAGAATATCGAAGGCTGGACTGACAAGAGAAGCAAGTAATCTGGAAAAATTTTCATAAACATTTCATCGAATTTAAATCAATTTTTAATACGTACCTAAAGACCTTCTAATCATTTCGCTTTATACTATTGTCATAGTCAAGGGAACCCAATAAAATGATTGTTTTTCAGTTTTTAGGAAAGGCGTGAATGACATGAATGCGATGAAAAAGAAGATGCTGGCTGGTATTGTGGCTGGTGCTGTGATGCTGGCTGGCGGTTTAGGCACCCTTTCTGCCAAGGCAGAATCCGCCGACAATCATCCACAAAAGCCGAATTTTGAGCGTCATAACCCCAACGGGAGGCAGCATCCCAAGGTGGAGATGAGCGCTGATGAGGCAGCCAGGCATGTGGCTGAAACCTTTGGAGTGGATGAGGCTGAGGTCAAGAAGGCCATCGAGGACAAGCAGGATTTCCGTGATATAGGCCAGGCAGCCATGCTGGCTAAGATAAGCGGCAAATCCTTCAAGGATGTGCTGGCCCTTCACAAGGACCAAGGTGACTGGCGGGCTATTGGCCAGCAGCTGGGGGTAACCCGTGAGCAGGTGGAAGCTGCCATGCTGGATATGCGCGCCATGCATATCAGCCAGAAGGGGCTTCTCGACCAGGCCAAGGCTCTCTCCCTGTTGCAGAACGGCTACAGGGACAGGGATATCATGATGGCGGCTGTTCTTGCCAAGGAAAGCGGCAAGGATATCCAGAGTGTCCTGGATATGAAGAAAATCAACAACCGCTGGGATGATGTGGCAGACCAGCTCGGTGTAGATAAGAGCAAGCTGCGCCCGGAGGGAGCCCCCGGTGGCAGGCATCCTGGCGCCATGGGCGGCCCCCAGGGCGGCCCTCCTCCTGATATGATGGATGACAATGAGGGTGGGCAGGACTGAGCCAGCCGAAAAAATTCCATGATAATGCAAGAGAAGGCCTAGTTTGGTTTTACAACTGGGTCTTCTTTTTGATATAATAGATTAAATCGGTATGCACGGTAAAATTAGGCGGTGCCTGCCGAGGAGATTTTATAGGTGGTTACCAGGCATGAAAGTTTATGCACGAGAGGATGGGATATTGGCATGCCGCCTTATATGCTTAGAATACCTTTTGCTCAGAAAATCTTCCACAAGACTGTCTGCTTTGACAGCCCCGTGGATGAGCTTATGAGCATAGCAGATATGAATCATCTTCTGGATGGAAAGGACGAATCTGCAGGGAAGTCCCTGTACAGCCTTTCTCCAGATGAGGAAATGTCACTGCCCTGTCAGGACAGGGTGGAGGAGATTTACTTCTCCTTCCGCAAGAATGGCTTGTACGGCCTCTGCGTCAATTATCGGGCAGAGGGCATTACCTATGGAGAGGTATGCGACCTGATTGTGGGTGTGGATGACCAGGCCAAGGAACATGGCTTGAAGATTACCAGTGTGGAGCTGGCTCAAAGGGCATTCAAGAAAATCTTGGATCCTTATAGCGTGGAGGCTGTGGGCGATATTAGCGAGTGCCTGCCATCCCTTACCTGGACGGACGGTGATGTGGAGATTTGCATTTCGGGGCTGAAATGCTCCAAGCACATCACGGTGGAAAGCTACTTTGCCAAGATGGGCAGCTTGATTGACCAGATTGATTACGCTGATTGTATCCAGGCCAGGGGCGAGGCTGTGAAGAAGGCCCAGCAGCTGGAGAGGGAAACCAGCTACCAGGAAGAAGAGGCTGAGGAACCTGTGGCAGTGGAGGAGCAGCCTGCTACCAAGGCAGAGACGCCCAGCACTGAAGACCTGAACGCGGCTGTGGCCAAGGCCAAGTCTGACGAGCCTGAGCCCAGCTATGAGGAGCTCATGGAGGAGCTGAATTCTCTGGTGGGGCTTGCCCAGGTGAAGAAGGATGTGCAGAGCATCATCAATTCCCTGCGCCTGAACAAGCTTCGTGAGAAACGGGGTCTGCAGCAGGTGCCTGTATCCATGCACCTGGTCTTTGCAGGAAATCCCGGTACAGGCAAGACCACGGTGGCCCGTCTTTTGGCCAAGATTTATAAAGAGCTGGGCATCCTTTCCAAGGGACAGCTGGTGGAAACTGACCGGGCTGGTCTGGTGGGCGAGTACATAGGCTGGACGGCGCCCAAAGTCAAGAAGGTTGTGGAAAGTGCCCTGGGGGGCGTGCTCTTTATCGATGAGGCCTACTCTCTGAATGGCGGGGATGGCAAGGACTTTGGACGTGAGGCAATAGATACTTTGCTTAAGCTTATGGAGGACCACCGTGACAACCTCATTGTCATTGTGGCCGGCTACACGAATCTGATGGGCAAGTTCCTCAGCACCAACCCCGGGCTCAAATCCCGCTTCAACAAGTACATTGAGTTCCCTGATTACCAGCCGGATGAACTCTTGGCTATCTTTGAGGGTATGTGCGAGAAGGCGCAGTTTGTGCTGTCTGATGAAGCCAGGGACTATTTGCGTCAGTCCTTTGCGGAGCTCTACGCAAGGCGCAAGCCTGACTTTGCCAATGGCCGTACGGTGCGCAACTACTTTGAGAAGGCCCTGACCAATCTGGGTGACCGTCTGGCAGAGAGCACTGAGGAAATCACCGACGAGGACCTGATGACCATAGTGGCTGAGGATGTATGGAGCATTTCCTTTGCCCAGGATACGTGAAAAAGCATAAAGAAGCCTTCCCACAGCTGTCATGAAGCTGTGGGAAGGCTTCTTTTCGTTGCAAGTCTTACTTTTCGGGATGGCGGTTTCGGGCGAGGAACTGGCTGGTTTCCCAGTCCACTTCCCTGATGCCTATGCCCACGGCATGTACCCCCAGCCCGCTGCGGCTGTCGGGATTCTTGATGGCGGCGATGCGCACCAGCTCGTAGAATTCAAGTTCATCGCGGTGCACCATGAAAAGATGGGTGATCAGCCTCTTTTCTCCCATGGCCTGGTGGATGGCCTCGGGGTGCATGAACTTCAGAAATGCTTCCCGATCAGCTTCCACCACGAAGGATTTCGCATATTCTTCCATGGTATCCAGGAAGGTGAATTTCTGGCCTGGGGTCAGGCTGCAGTCAAGACCGATGGCTTTGTGGCAGGTACCTTCGCCAGTGTCCAGATCAAGATAGTAGACATTGCGGTAGTCTGAGCCAAGGGCAGTGATGATGTTATTGGCCTTGGAGCTGGAATCCTCCCAATAGCGGCGCAGCCCGTCTCTGACTTCCTGCACACGCTCGTGCAGATTGCCCAGGTTGGTTTCGTCTTTCCTGGGGGGCTGATGTTCATCTCCCTGGGCTTCAATATCGGCCACTGCCCAGGTAAGTTCACTGAGGTCATGGGACAGGTCGCTGAGATTCTTCGTCATGTCCCGCAATCTGCTCCGCAGGCTGCGTGTAGCCACCAGTACCAGCAAGATGCAGAGGCCTGTGGAAATCGCCAGGCAGAAAGCTATGGTGAGCGTCTGTTTGGCAAGTTCGTTGTCATACCATTCGGCATCGAAATCCACGGCCACGATGCCTGCCACTTTGCCATCTGAGCCCAATACCGGGCTGTAGGCGCTGTAGAAGCTGCCCCATTCATCGGTATATGGTTCCTCGTCCACGGCTGACTGGCCCAGGCTGGCCTGATAAAGGGCGTCCGTGTAGACCACCGGCGAGCCGAATTCTCCAGGGTCTTCTATGGTGGGGTCTACGGAAAAGACAAACTGCTTGTTGCCGATGTACTGCACGCAGTAGATGTATTTCAGGTCTATATTGTTCTGGAAATACGCCAGGGTATCATTTACCTGCTGATAGTCAGGCTTGCCCTTGTCCTCGGCTTTGAGGGCTTTGAGCTTGTCGCCGTCCAGCATGTCTGCAGCTGTTTTAGATATGTCCAGCATGCGGTTCTGGATCAGCACTTTCATGGCTGAGCGGGACTGGCCTGTCAGCATGAAGCCCAGCAGGGCATTGGCTGCCAGCAGGACGGCCAGGGCCAGGCCCACGAGCAGGAGGGTATTGTCTGATTGTGCCTTTTTCATGATGGATATCACTCCGAAATCTTTTCCGAGCCAATAGTTATCCTCTTGAATCCTGCTATTTCGACATCGTCGCGGCAAAGTCCTGCCCTGTTTTTCCATGATAAGAAAATCCTTGACACCTGGCCTGCAAAATGGTAAACTACCCATTGTTGAGCAAGTAGAGCCACCGCTCTCACCTGTCGGCTGAAGGCCGTTTGGGTTCATAATGTGAGATTATGGAGAGGTGGCGTATGCCATCTCTCTTTTTGCTAAAGACGATTACTTTAATTAGGAGGTGTTTTTACTATTAGCAGGGAATCATTACGCATCAATGAGCAGATTCACATCCGTGAGGTCCGCGTCACCAGCGCTACCGGCGAGCAGCTTGGCATCATGCCCACCCGCGAGGCTCTCCGCATGGCTGAGGAGCAGCATCTGGACCTGGTGGAGGTTGCTCCCAAGGCTAAGCCCCCTGTCTGCCGCATCATGGATTTCGGCAAGTACCGCTATGAGCAGCAGAAGCGCGAGAAGGAAGCCAAGAAGAAGCAGAAGACCATCAGCATCAAGGAGGTCAAGCTGTGAAGGTCAAGAATGCTGTCCGCTTTGTCCAGGAGGGCAACAAGGTCAAGGTCACCATCATGTTCCGTGGCCGTGAGCTGAGCCATCCTGAGCTGGGCAGGGAAATCCTTGACCGGGTGGCAGCAACCCTGGGAGACACGGTTTCTGTGGAGCGCAATGCAAAGCTTGAGGGCAAGAACATGACCATGATTCTGGCTCCCAAGGCACAGAAGGCCAAGAAGCCTCAGGTGCAGGCACCCGCTGAGGATGCTGAATAAGAAAGAATTTTGAGGAGGAAAACATAATGCCGAAGATCAAGACCCGTCGTGCAGCTGCTAAGCGTTTCACTATGACCGGCAGCGGCGAAATCAAGCGTAACAAGGCTTTCAAGAGCCACATCCTGGAGAAGAAGAGCCCGAAGCGTAAGCGTAACCTGCGCAAGGCTGCCCTTGCTTCCGAGGCTGATTACAGCCGCATCAAGAGCATGCTGCCCTACGCATAATCATTGATAGCTACGTAAGTTCTGATAGATATTAGGAGGAAATACAATGCCAAGAGTTAAAGTCGGCGTGACTGCACATCGTCGTCATAAGAAGATCCTGAAGCTCGCTAAGGGTTACAAGG
>CAJOIN010000048.1:12598-13355 GCA_905234515.1 uncultured Selenomonas sp. | reverse complement strand
CAAGCACGCCCACTATCTGGAAGTGCTCAGAAGCGGTGCCATTGAACCGGTGTCTGGGGCCAGGGAGCTTATCCGCGGCCTCTATGAGGCTGGAGTGCCTTTGGGGCTTGCCACCTCTTCCTTTCCTCTGGTGATGGACACGGTGCTGGATACCTTGAAGCTGGATCTGGGCTTTGTGACCAGGGGAGATGCTGATGGCCGCGGAGTCCGCATTATGGGCGGTATGGTTGATATGGCCAAGGATATGGAAATGAACGTGGTGGTAGAAGGAGTAGAAAACCAGGAGCAGCTGGACTTTGTCCGGCAGATGGGGGCTGGTTATGTCCAGGGCTATTGTTTTGCCAAGCCCATGCCCAAAGTGGAATTCATGGAGTTGTTTAGAAAGAATCAGGACTGAGTTTAAAGCATAGGAGAAAAGATTGGTCAACAAGATGGAAAAGAAGAAATTGCAGGCATTTATTTTTGATATGGATGGGGTTATCATCGACAGCGAGCCCGTCCATTCCCGGGTGAAGATGGATACTTTCCGCCATTTCGGCTTTGACTTTGACGAAAAGCGTCTGGCGGAATTTATGGGAGGCACCAGCGGCCTTATCTTCAGGACAATCATTGCTGAAACAGGCCGCACTGACATTACTCCCGAGGAAATGGCGGAGTACAAGCACGCCCACTATCTGGAAGTGCTCAGAAGCGGTGCCATTGAACCGGTGTCTGGGGCCAGGGAGCTTATCCGCGGCCTCTATGAGGCTGGAGTGCC
>CAJOIN010000048.1:0-12507 GCA_905234515.1 uncultured Selenomonas sp. | reverse complement strand
GGAGAACTGCCGGAAAGCAAGCCTGACCCTGCCATCTATTTGCTTTCAGCAGAGAGGCTGGGGGTAGAGCCCAAGGGCTGCTGGGTGCTGGAGGATACTGCCAACGGCCTCATGGCTGCCAAGAGGGCCGGCATGCAGGCCATTGCCTTCCGCAATCCTCATTCGGGACAGCAGGATTTGAGCCTGGCTGACCTGGTGGTGGATTCCTTGGAGGAGATAGATTTGGCCTGGCTCAGGGCACAGTTTGAGTCTTGACTTGCCAGGCAGGGGCAGATAGAATGTTTTGGAGAGCAAAAAGAATTGCCACATTTGGGGATTTGATATTCGATAACGAGGAAGAAGATGTCCCCCATCTCTATAGATGGGGGGTGGCTCATCGCATAATAGGCGGCGAGCATATATCTCCCGCCTCGTTGAAACGCTAATTGGAGGATTTTGCCTTCGGCAAAATTTGAACAATGGCGTTATAATGAAGCAAGTGCCGGGATATAGGCCTTAGGCTGGAATGGGGGAATATCTTATGGACAATCTCGAAAAGAAATTTGCAATCTGGCTTCTGACCCGCAAATATGCCCGTGATTTGGACGCGGCCATGGAATATTCCAAGGCCATTATAGCAGGGGAATGTCCAGAATCATTGGTGGAATTCAACAAGACGAATATGGATGTAATCATGGAGCTTGGCAAGGTGACCCGGGAAGCCATGGCCCCCTACATGCAGAAGAAGCTGGACCTGGCCAAGAAGTGCATAGTGTTCTGGGAGGAGCATGTGAAGGATACCAACGCCATCTTCTTTCGCAGGAAATATGAGGAAAATTTCGGTACGTATGAGTGATTGGAAAGGACAGTCGGCAGGATGCAGGTAGTGGTGTTAGCCAGTGGCAGCAAGGGCAATGCGGTTTTTGTGGAGATGGACGGCGTCAAGCTTTTGATTGACGCCGGCATCAGCGCTACCCGCATCAAAAAGGCATTGGCAGAATTTGGCGTTGAGCCGGGGGAGCTGGCAGGCGTTCTTATCACCCATGAGCATCGTGATCATATTGCAGGTCTGGCTACCCTTTCCAAATGGTATCATCTGCCTATTTTTTCGCGGCGAGCTACCCTCGCCGCACTTTCATGTGCGGTGAAGGTGCCCCAGGAACTGCTGAAGCCTGTGGAAGGGGATAGCTTGATGCTGGGGGGACGGCTGGAGGCCGAGCCCTTCAGCACTTCCCATGATGCGGCGGATTCTGTGGGCTGGTGCCTGCGGGGCTCCGAGCGTTTTACATTGGCCACGGATTTGGGCTTTGTAACCAGCTCTGTCCAGGAGGCACTGGAGGGGGCTGATGTGCTGATGCTGGAGTCAAATTATGACCCGGACAGCCTGAAAAATGGCCCTTATCCCTGGCCCCTGAAGCGCCGCATCATGTCCAATCGCGGCCATCTGGCCAATGCAGATGCTGCCTGGGCGCTGGCCAGGCTGAAAAGGCCGCCAGCCCAGGTGGTGCTGGCCCATCTTTCTGAGGAAAACAATGAGCCCGGGCTGGCAGAGGCAACGGTTAGGAAAATCCTGCACCGGCAGGGCATAGAGTTGGAGCTGTCCGTGGCCAGTCAGCATGAACCTTTGGCGCTCAATACAGCGAATCTTATGTGCCGTTGTTCATAAAATGGTATTTGTTCAGTGGGAGTCTTAGAACTCGTTGGCAGCGAATAAAGTTGATTTTTGCATTTATTTTTCATAAATGTGGTTTAAGATGTTTGCAAATAGCAAGTGATGGAGCCTTCCCCTAAAGGGGAAGGCTAAAGGTGCAATTTAATCATACAAAGTGGAGGGATTCTCATGCAATCACTGTTTACACTTTTGAATCATAAGAAAAAGGCAGCTATCGTGGCTTCTGTGCTGGCTGCGACCGCCATTTCCTTTTCCGGCTGCTCTGCCAGCAACTCTCAGTCAGAAAGCTCCAGCAGTGCAGTGAGCCAGGCGGCTCCTGCTTCCAAGGTGGATACCTCAGGGCTGTCTGATGCCCGCAACACTCCCGCTGTGCGGGCTGCCAAGGCTGTGGGCCCCTCGGTGGTGGGCATTACCAACAAGGCCGTGGCCCGGGATTGGTTCAACAATCCTGTGGAGACCGAGGGCGTGGGCTCCGGGGTGATTTTCCGCTCTGACGGCTATATCGTCACCAACAACCATGTAATCAGCGGGGCTAAGGAAATCATTGTGTCCCTGGCAGACGGCCGCAGCCTTAAGGGCAAGCTGATTGGGGCCGATGAGGTCACGGATTTGGCTGTGGTGAAGGTGGAGGCAGATAATTTACCTGCTGCTGACTTTGGCGATTCTGACCAGATTGTGGTAGGGGAGCCTGCCATTGCTATAGGCAACCCCTTGGGCCTTGAGTTCCAGGGCAGCGTCACCAGCGGTGTGGTCAGCGCCCTGAACCGTACTTTGGACATCAGCGACAAGCGGGTGAAGCTTATCCAGACTGATGCCGCCATCAATCCCGGCAACTCTGGCGGAGCCCTGGTGAACGCAGACGGCGAGGTCATAGGCATCAACAGTGCCAAGGTGGCGGCTGGCGGCGTGGAGGGCATGGGCTTCTCCATTCCCAGCAACACCGTGCAAAATGTCATCAAGGAGCTCATGGACAAGGGCTATGTGGCACGCCCATATCTGGGTGTGACAGTCTTTGACCCCTCCACGGCAGGACGCTATGGCTACCAGCTGAATATCGACAAGGGCGTTTATGTCTTCCGCCTGACTTTGGGCGGCCCGGCTGACAAGGCAGGCCTCCAGCGGGGAGATATTATCCTGAAGATTGGCGAGGCTGAGGTCAACTCCGTGTCCGAGCTGCGCCAGAAGGTGGGCGAGTACAAAGTGGGCGACAGTGTGAAGGTAACCTTTGACCGGAACGGCAGCACCCGCAGCGTGGACCTTGTCCTTGAAGAAATGCCCAGGGATGACAAATGAAGATAACTATAGTTTGCGCCGGGAAAATCAAGGAAAAATACCTGACCGCAGGAATAAGTGAATTCCTGAAGCGCCTGAAGCCCATGGCCCAGGTGGAAATACTGGAAATCCATGAGGAAAAGATGCCGGAAAATCCCTCGGAGGCTGAAAAGCAGCAGGTGTTGAAAAAGGAGGGGGAAAAGCTTTTGAAGCTCGTTCCCTCCGGCTCCTATCTCTTCGTGCTGGATGTATACGGGCAGGAGCTGTCCTCGGAGGAACTGGCTGAGAAAATTGACAAGCTGGGCCTCACCGGCAGAAGCAATATCACCTTCCTGATCGGCGGCGCCTTCGGTCTCTCCCAGGAGGTGCGCCAGGCAGCTGACATGAAGCTCTCCTTCTCAAAAATGACCTTCACCCACCAGATGGTAAGGCTGCTTTTGACAGAGCAGATATACAGGGCCTTTAAGATCAACCGGGGAGAGAAGTATCACTGGTAGCAGGAGGATGACCATGAAAAGATATACATTCAAAGTTTATCCCAAGGGATTGGGGAGAGAAGTATACAGGGTATTTACTTTTTCAGGGGAAAGCACCCTGGATAGCTTGTGCATTGAGATTTTGGGGCAATTTGATTTCATATACGAGCATTTGTATGCATTTTGCATGGACAACAGTCCCTACAGCGGCAATGAGGACATGCATTTTGAGTATCAGAATGAGCTCGGGGAAACAGAGACTGATATTCCTGTCAAGAAGCTGAGGCTTGCAAAGGGCCAGAAGTTTACCCTGCATTATGATTATGGCGATGACTGGTTGTTTGTCATAAGCACCCAGAAGATTGAAGATGTGGAAGAGGAGGAGCCACCGAAACTTTTGAAGAGCAAAGGCGAGGTGGAGCAGTATCCGGATTGGGATGATGAAGAGTGGGATGAGGAGGAATAGGCGGCGTAAAGAATTCCTTGCGGGGGATGAAACGGGAATGCAGGAAGCGCAATAAGAACATAAGCACCTGTTGCACATACAACAGGTGCTTATGTTCTTATTGTTAAGCAGGTTTGTAGTGGGAAAATTTACCAGTTCCTGTCAAAATAAGCTGGTGGTTTTCCTTCAGCCGATTCAGCAGCCGATAGGCTTGCGCCGGGGAAACGTGCAGCAGGGCAATTACATCTGCTCTGGTAACGTTTCCTTTTTTCTTGGCCAATTTCATAATGCGCTCGTTGTAGTCGGCGTAGTCTGTTATTGGTTCCTTGATTAAGTGGGGGGAGTCTTGGGGGATTTTGTAGAATTTGCTATTGAGGGCATAGCTGAGAGTTTTCCCCTGCTTGCTGGCCCTGATGACTCTTTCTGCTGTCAATGTTTCCAGGGTGACCTCCAATTTATAGGCTGGGGTTCCCGTGGTGGCGGCTAATTCTTTGACGGTCAGGTGGTGGCTGTCCTTTAGCTGGTTCAGCACCATCAGTTCATAGATGGTAAAGTCACGGTGAAGTTTTTCCTGCTCTCTGGTAAGAAGCTTAATAAAGTTTTTGTCAGGGCGGCTGGCTGGAAGGTAGAGTTTGACATTGGTGGCAGTTGAGCTGCTGTAATCAGGGAGCATTTTTCCGTAGCGCAGGCTGCCGGCATAAATGCGGTCGATGCCACGCCCGGAGCGCTCGGCAAGGCCGATGCGTTTCAGGCAGTCGGCCAGTATAGGATTGCGTCCATGAGGTTCGGCATCAAGGAGTTTGTCATAGGTAATACCTTGAATGAAGCCGCCGGGGTTGCTGATGGTAATGCCCTCCCGCTCAATGAGTACACGTACCCGGCCCAGCAGGGAATAGTCCCTATGGCTGTACGCGTTGATAAGTGCTTCCCGGAAAGCTTGAGGTGCGTAGTGGGGAATCGGTACACGGTACATATCTATATCGAGTTCGTCCTCCCGGTTGATGGAGGCAAAGTAATTGCTGATTTTCTCGATGCTGGCCAGCAGGGGCAGGGTATAGGTCTCGTTAATGCGCAGTTGGCCGCTGTCCATAATCTGCAGGGAGGACTCAGCGGTGGGGATAAGTTCCTGCAGGCGTTCCTGGCGGCCGATAATCAACATGCCGGTAACGGTGGGCACATAGTCTTCGCCAATCTTGATTACGAATCGCAAGGCTTTGTCCAGTTCCAAATCGTCCAGTTCCAACAAAGTTGATTCGCCGTGATAGCTGCGGATAATATTGCGCAGGCGTTCACGCTCTGTGGCAGATAAATCCTCTCGTGTTGTGTCGGGAAGAGGCTGGGCAGAAAAATCCAGCAGGGAAAGGCTTGAAAGCCGGTGAGGAATCTCGTAGGGATAGAGTGGCACATTTTCAGGTGTGTGGTCGGCCTTTAGCCTGCGGCGTTGGATTTTTCCTGTGGAGCTGGCTACAATAGCGTTGTATTTGGGGACGCTGATTCTTAGCACTTGCAGGCTGCCTTCTGTAAGGATGGTGGCCCTGGTGCTGACGGGAGGGATGGTTTTGTTGGCGATAAAAGCCGTCAATCTGGTTATGTCCCGATGGCTGGGATGCAGGCCTGTTACGGTGCCGTCATCTTCAATGCCCAGGTACAGTTCCCCACCTTCGGTGTTGGCAAAAGCCACCACGGCATCAATGATGTCGCTGTCAGGCAGGGCTTTCTTGTCACTCTTGAATTCTATGGTCAAGGTTTCTTTTGGGGGGAAGTTGCACATGGCTAACGCCTCCTTTGTACATATTTTAACACACGTGTGTGTTATAATCAATCAGCTTAACACACGCGTGTGTTAAGCACATAAAATTAGGAAATTTATCCGGGTGATGGCAGGATTTGCTGGCTGGGTGGTTAATTTTCAATATAGGTATCTTTCTCGTCAAGGGCAGGTGGAGATGATGGACAAGGATTTTGTGAGGCGCAACAGGCTTTTGTGGCTGATCATGGCGGCTTCTTTTCTCACGCCCTTTACTGGCAGCGCCCTGTCGCTGTCCTTGCCGGATATCGGCAGGCAGTATGGGCAGGGAGCGGAGTCGCTCTCCTGGGTGCTGGGAAGTTTTTTGCTGTCTGCCTTTGTGTTCCTGCTGCCCATGGGGAGACTGGCGGAGCGGTGGGGGAAGGCTCGGCTCTTTACGCTGGGGGCGGGGATTTTTGCCTTTACTTCCTTTACCTGCATATTGGCTGATTCCTTGACCTTCCTTATTGGCGTACGGGTAGTGCAGGGCATGGGCTCTGCTATGAACTTTGCCACTAACAATGCTCTGCTGGCTCTGGCTTATCCCAAGGAGAAACGGGGAAGCGCCATGGGCTGGATGATAGCCATGGTCTATGTGGGTCTGTCCCTGGGGCCGGTGGTGGGGGGCACTTTGAACCATTATCTGGGCTGGCAGAGCATCTTTGTCTTTATCGGCTTTATTGCCTTGGGTGTCTTTTTGGCATCTCCCCTGGTGCTCAAGGATGTGCCTGGCGGCAATGAGCGAGGGGGCAAAACGGGCTTCCTGCCTTTGGAAGCATTCAGGGAGCGTGTCTTTGCCTATTCCTCCCTGGCGGCCCTGCTAAACTATATGGCTACCTTTGCGGTGGGCTTTCTGCTGTCCTTCTATCTGCAGGATATTTTGGGCTATCATTCCCATGAGTCAGGGATGTTCCTGCTATTGCAGCCGGTGATGATGGCCCTGCTTTCTCCTGCTATGGGGGCCCTGTCCGACAGGATTTCTCCCCAGTCTTTGGCGGCAGGAGGCATGGCGCTTATTGCAGCGGGACTGATGGGACTGGCCCTTTTGGTGCATAGTGGCGGCTTTTATGGCCTGTTTCCCTGTCTATTCCTTCTGGGGGTGGGCTTTGCTCTCTTTGCGGCGCCTAACAACAATGCCATTATGGGTAGTGTGCCAAAAAAATTCTATAGCTTTGCCTCCTCCTGGCTGGGGATGGTGAGATTGTTGGGTCAGGTGCTGAGCATACTGCTGGTGACAGGGATACTTTCTCTGGCCCATGGAGAACTGGCAGGGCTGGGGCTCCTTGCCCTGAATATGCAGATTTCCTTTGTCATGCTCAGCTTCATTTGCCTGCTGGGAGTCTGGGCTGCCAGGGTGCGGTAAGGAGAATTGCGCCAGGCTGTTTTTCTTTCCTCCTCCGATGTGATATGATATATATTAGGAAATTATCGTAAAAGGGATGTATAGCTTGGATTTCTTTTTTATTGTGTTCACGAGCTTAATAGCACTGGTGGGGGTGGATTTGGTTTTGAGTTACGAGTGGTTTGCGGACCTGATTATAAACAATAAAATGATTGTAGGGGGCGCGTTGGCGGCGGGGGTGCTTCTTTACGGCTACCGGCGTCAGCGGCTGGCCAAAGAAAGCACAGCTGCCTTTGACCTTTCTGCTTTGTCTGAGGAACAGCAGGCGCTCGCCCAAGAGTTGTTCAACAAGGCTGTGGAGGACTACAATGCTATCGAGGCCCTGCGGGACAACCTGAGGGATGAGGAGCTGGGAACCCAGCTGGCTGCTATGCAGGTGACGGCTTACAGGCTGCTGAAATATTTGGAGGAAAATCCGCTGAAGGTGCTTCCTGCCAGACGTTTTGTGGACTATTACCAGGACAGGGCCATGACCCTTACCAAGCAGTTCTGCGATTTGGAGAAGACGGGGCTGAAAACGGCCCAGGTTGAGGAAACCAAGCAGAAGGTGCGCCAGACTCTTAATACCTTTGATGAAGCTTATGAGGCAGAATTTGAGAAGGTTATTTCTGACCAGCTTTTGGATATGGAAGCAGAGTTGGCGGTGCTCAGGCAGAATATCAAGGCTGAAGGTCTGGAAGATGTGGAGGGTGAGGTAATCTCTGAGGAGCAGCCTTCTGCCATGAAAGGTGAACAGGCTGAGACCGTTGCAGGCAATCTGCCGGAGAAAAGGGAGCGTCCCATCAACCGCGCCGGCCGGGGCAAGTCACGGCTTAGGAAGCGGGAGGACATCGACAGGGAAATAGCCTTGGCCAAGGCTGTGCGCATGCCAGAGTCCGTTCGCAGCGAGGTGGTGAAGCAGAAGGCCATCAGCGCAGGACTGGCCATTGCCTTGGGCACCTTTGGGGCGCATAAGTTCTATCAGGGCAAGACTTTTCAGGGCGTCATGTATGCTGTTTTCTGCTGGACATTTCTCCCCAGCATCATCAGCTTTATTGAGGGCATCCGCTATGCAGTGATGCCTATGGATGATTTTTACAGGCAGTACTACAGGGATTAGGCTAATATTTAGCGGCAGGGATTTAAGGAGGTTTTCTACATGGCAGAAATAAATCTTGATGATTTGCTGAAGGCCAGGAAGGCTCAGGAAGGCGGGGAAGCAGAGGCCGCCACCAAGGAAGTGGTGACGGTGGAGCAGGTGACTACGGCGGTGGAGACCTTGAGCCCTGAGGAAAGGGCCCAAATCGTGAAAATCAAGGACGAGCTGGATTTGACAGACTCCACGGCTGTGCTGGCCTATGGCGCCCCTGCCCAGAAGAAGATAGCCGAGTTCTCCAACAATGTCCTGTCCCAGGTGCGTACCAAGGACAGCGGCCAGGTAGGGGAGCTTTTGCAGGGGCTGGTGGCCCAGGTGAAGGGCTATGACCCGGAGCATGGTTCCTCCGGCAGCTTCCTGAAGAAAATTCCCATTGTGGGCAGCCTGGTGGAAAAGGCTGAGGATGTGAAGGAAGGCTATACCAAGCTGTCTGTGCAGGTGGACCGCATCCAGGGGGGCCTGGAGCAGGCCAAGCTGAAGATGATGAAGGATATTGCCCTTTTTGACAATCTCTACGACCAGAACCTGGCCTATTTCAAGAACCTCCAGCTTTATATCCAGGCCGGTGAGGAAAAACTCAAGGAAATGCAGGAAGTGACCCTGCCCAAGCTGCGGGCGCAGGCAGATGCCAGCGGCGACCCCATGGCGGTGCAGGTGGTGGCAGATTTTGAGGGCAGCGTACAGCGCTTTGAGAAGAAGGTCCATGACCTGAAGGTCAGCAAGACCATTGCTATACAGACGGCACCTCAGATTCGCCTGATTCAGAACAATGACAAGGCATTGGTGGACAGGGTGCAGACTGCCATCTATAACACCATTCCCCTCTGGAAGAACCAGATGGTCATTGCCCTGGGCTTGAAGGCTCAGCAGGATACTCTGCGTCTGCAGCAGGCGGTGACTAATACCACCAATGATTTGCTGAAGCGCAATGCAGAGCTACTGAAGGAGAACACCATCGAGGTGGCCAAGGAGAATGAGCGCAGCATTGTGGATATTGAAACGGTGCGGGAGGTCAACGAAAAGCTGATTTCCACCATTGAGGATACCCTGCGCATCCAGCAGGAGGGCAGGGAGAAGCGTGCCGCTGCCGAGCAGGAGCTGGTGCAGATTGAGGGCAGGCTGCGTGATACCTTGCTTAAGCACAGCGGGCGTACTGAGTAACCTGGAGGCAGCAAGCTGCATCCAGGCGTAAATGAAAAGAATTTTTTTGGGGGCTTTAAGGTAATGAAGAAGGAGCGGCGCCAGATTCAGAGGAATATTGGCTGTCTTGGGTTTCTTATGCTGGCAGCCATAGGCATAGTGGTGCTTCGCTATAGCTGGTTGCAGCTGGTTCAGGGAGGAGAGCTGGCGGAGCGCATGAAGGCGCAGGTGGGGCAGAACTATCTGGCCCAGTCCACCCGCGGGGCTATCCTGGATAAAAATGGCAGGGAATTGGCAGTGAGCACCATGACCAAATCTCTCTATGTGGACCCCAACCATGTGAAGGCCCCCGAGACTCTGGCCTCTGAGCTGGCGCCCCTGGTTGGGCTCACGGAACAGCAGATTCTGGAGGATATTTCCTATGGGGGCGGCTTTCAGTGGGTAAAGCATCATCTGGAACAGTCTGAATACGAGGCTGTGCGTCATCTTATGCGGGAGAAGGGCTATACGGACTGCCTTAATTTCATCGATGAGGCCAAGCGTTACTACCCAAATGATGTGCTGGCGGCCAATGTGCTGGGCTTTGTGGGCACCGAGGACAAGGGGCTGGATGGGGTGGAGCAGGCCCTGGACAGCCTGTTGAAGGGTGAAGTGGAGGAGGAATACCTCCAGACAGACCGTAGCTCCCGGCCTATCTTAAGCTCCATTTTTGCCCGACAGAAGCGCTATAAGGGAGACTACTGCAAGACCGTGACCCTTACCCTTGACAGCTCCATCCAGTTTATGGTGGAGCAGGAGCTGGACAGGGCCATGGCGGAAAATGGGCCCCAGGCTATTACCTGCGTGGTGATGGACCCCAAAACTGGGGATATCCTGGCCATGGCGGGGCGCCCCTCCTATAATCCCAACAAGTTCTGGGATTATCCGCCGGAAAACTGGAAAAACAGGGCGGTATCCTTCATTTACGAGCCTGGGTCTACCTTCAAGGCCATGGTGGCAGGGGCTGCTCTGCAGGAAAATATGGTGAGCCCCAACCAGGTCTTTGTGGACCCTGGTTATGTCATGGTGTCCGGTCGCCGCATCCAGAACTGGAGTGGTGAGAGCTTCGGTACCGTCACCTTTACCGACGTGGTGAAGCAGTCCTTGAACACCGGCTTTGCCCAGGTTGGTCTTGCTCTGGGGGCCAACACCCTTACGGATTATGCCAAGAAATTTGGCTTTGGGGAGCAGACCGGCATTGATTTGCCTGGCGAGGAGAGCGGCATTCTCTTTGACCCGGAGGATATGAGGGATTCTGATATTGCCACCATGTCCATTGCAGCTGGTGACAGCCATGTCGGCGGTGGCCAATGACGGGGTGCTCTTGAAGCCCCATATTGTGAAGGAAATACGCAATGTGGACGGCTCTGTCTACTTGCAGAATGAGCGCACAGAGGTGCGCCGGGTCATAGATTCCTCCACGGACAAGACCCTGATGGGCCTGCTGGAGCAGGTAGTTGCCACCGGCGGCGGCCATAAGGCGGCCGTAAAGGGCTATCGGGTGGCAGGCAAGACAGGTACGGCCCAGAAAATCCGTGAGGACGGGGCCGGCTATATGGATGGCCGCTACATCGCCTCCTTCTGCGGTTTTGCCCCGGTGGAGGACCCACAGGTTACGGTGCTGGTCATCATCGATGACCCCACCATCGGCAGTTACTACGGCGGCCAGATTGCGGCGCCGGTGGCAGGGCGCATCATAGCCCAGCTCATGCGCTACCTGCATATTGAACCTTCCAGTGACCCCTTGGCAGGCATGGAGTTTGAGTCCCAGGAGAAGGCCAAGCCCAGACCGCAGAAAGCTTATCAGGGAGAGGTGCCCAACGGCAAGGTGGTGGTGCCGGACTTCATTGGCCTGAGCCTCAGGGAAGCAGCCCGCAAGGCAGCTGACAGCGGCCTGAACTTCAATGGCGATGGCTCCGGGGTGGCAGCCTTCCAAAGCATAGAACCTAATACCCTGGTGGACCAGGGCACGGAAATCACCGTGCACTTCCAGCCGGGATAAAACGGGCAAAAGAATATAGCCAAAGACAAGCTAGAGGAGTCAGTTGTGTGACTGGCTCCTTTTTCCTGCCAAGTTTCACTAAAACATGTATTTTGTATAATATTTAAGAGGATTTTGCCTATATATGGCGAATAAGGTAATTATTGATGGAAAAGTCAATTATGAATATTATTTCAGCCAGAGGAAGTGAGGCGCCATGAAAGAAGAGGAAGGGCTGATAATAAAGCTGAACGAGGAGAGAAGAACGGCCACGGTGCGGGTAGGAAAGCATGATGAGTGCAGTGCCTGCGGCGCCTGTGCCGGCAGCAGGCAGCTGACGGTGGAGGCGGTGAACAAGCTGGGGGCGGCCCCTGGCCAGCGGGTGAAATTCCGCATGCAGGAGCAGCACCTGCTGAAGGGCGCCTTCATGGTCTTTATCCTGCCTTTGCTGCTGGCAGGGGCAGGAGCATATCTGGGCTGGCGGCTCTTCGGTGATGAGAGTTTTGGAGGTCTGTATCCTTTCAGCACTGGCATTATTGGTTTTGTGCTGGGGGCGGCTCTGGTAAAGTGGTATGACAGGCGCGCTGCTGCCCGCCAGCAGGAACAGCCGGTGATTACGGAGATTATTTCCTGAAATTTTTATAGATAGTTGTATTGTGTATCAGGAGACTTACGAGGTGATGTCAATGCTGAAAAGATTCTTTGGGGGCATACACCCCCGGGACGGCAAGGAGCTGGCCAAGGACAAGCCCATTGAGGAAATGCCTTTGCCTGGTGAGCTGGTGGTGCCTCTGAGCCAGCATATAGGCGCTCCCTGCCAGCCTGTGGTGAAGGTGGGGGACATGGTTTTCAAGGGGCAGCTGATTGCCTCCAGCGAGGCCTTCATGCATGCGGATATACATGCCCCTACCTCCGGCAAGGTGGTAAAGATTGAAGAGAGGCCCCATTCGGGGCGGGGCAGCTGTGCTGCCATAGTCATTGCTCCTGATGGTGAGGACCAGTGGGCAGAGGGGCTGCCCCAAAATCGCAATTGGGAGTCCATGGAGAACGGGGAAATTCTCACAGCCATCCAGCAGGCGGGCATTGTGGGCATGGGCGGCGCCACCTTTCCTGCCCATATCAAGCTGAAGCCCCAAAAGCCGGTGGACACCCTGATTATCAACGGGGCGGAGTGCGAGCC
>CAJOIN010000047.1 GCA_905234515.1 uncultured Selenomonas sp. | reverse complement strand
AGACCGCCTTTATCTCCAGCTTTGCCCTGGAGCTCATCACCACCCTTTCCATCGCCATTGTGGCCGTCAGCATCGGCTTCCGCCTGCTGGGAGGCGGCCTGGAGTTCGAGCCGGCCTTCTTCCTGCTGCTTATCACGCCCTTATATTATCAGCCCCTGAGGCAGGCTGGCGCCTCCTTCCATGCGGCTATGGAAGCCCGGACTGCCGAAAAGAAGCTGGAGAAATACCTGGCAGAGCCTCCCGAACTTGCAGGTCATAAGGGGCAGCTGCAGATCCCCCCCACCCTGCGCATAAACAATCTCTCCCTTGGCTATGAGGGACGTCAACAGCCCGTATTCAAGGGACTAAGCCTTGCTATCCCCGCAAGCTGCAAAGCCCTCCTCACCGGTCCCAGCGGCTGCGGCAAGAGCACCCTGCTAAAGGCCATCGCAGGACTGAGCATGCCCCTCACTGGAGAAATCCTGCTGGGTGACAGCGATGTGCTGAAGCTGGCTCCCGCCAGCCGCCAGAAAATCATCAGCTATCTGCCCCAGGAACCAAAGATTTTCTCTGGCACTTTAGCAGAAAATCTGGCCTTATTTCAAGATGTTCCCAAGGAGAGAATGGTGCAGGCCCTGCGGCTGGCCTCCCTGGAAAACTGGCATAAGTCTTTGCCTGACGGGCTTGATGCCAGGCTGGGGGCAGAAGGCCTCAGCCTGGCACAGGGAGAACGCAAACGGCTGGGACTGGCCCGCCTTATCCTGCAAAACCGTCCTTTGGTGCTCCTGGACGAGCCTACCAACGGACTGGACAGCCAGACAGAAGCAGCAGTGCTCCGTGCTCTTGAAGCCTTCAGCCACCGACGCACTCTGCTGATAGTTTCCCACCGCCCTGCCCTGAGGGAGTGGGCTGACCAAGTATTCACATGGGAGGAGCTATTGCCATGACAGAAAACTTTAAACTCTTGCTCACCCATACGGAAAAGAAGGCCCTGCTGTCTCCCCTGCTGACAGGGCTGATGGCCAGCATTACAGGATTGGGCCTTATGGGCGCCGGAGCCTGGCTTATCGCCAAGGCCGCCCTCCAACCTCCCCTCTACACCCTTGCCCTGGGCGTTACCTGTGTCAGGGCCTGCGGCATCTTCCGGGCAGTGTTCCGCTATCTGGAAAGGTACTCAGGTCATAAGCTGGCCTTCAACGCCTATTGCCAACTGCAGGAATCGGTTTATGCCCTTGCCTTGTCAATGCTTCCCCTGAAATCAGGCGCCCTGTCCCAAGGGCTGTGGCTGGAACGGCTGCTGCGGGATGCCTATGTACGTGCCCTGCTGCCTTTGGCTCTGAATATTATCGTAACTATTGCCTTCTGTTTGGTATTATATAACTGCCAACCCTTGCTGTCCCTTCCCCTGCTTCTAACCTTCGCATTCATGGCAGCCCTTGGCTGGCTTCTGACCAGGGAGCCAAGGTCATCCCCTGCCAAGTCAGCCTATCGGCAGGAACTGCTGGAAATGGCAGAAGGCAGGGAAGAACTGCTGGCAGCAGGTTCTGCTCCGCCTTCCTTGATTCGCTTGCAGAAGCGTGCTGAACGCTGGCAGCTGCAACAGGCAAAGGAGCAAGAGCGAAGCTGCTGGCTGGAGCTTCTGCTCTCCCTTGTCAAATACTCCGGCTTCACCCTGCTATTCTACCAGCTCTGCCTTCTGGTCCCCGCCAGGATGGATTACATCGAACTGGCGGTATGGCTACTGCTCCTGCTGACCCTCTGCCAGGATTACAATGGGCTGCTGCCCGCACTTGAACAGTTAAAAGGAGCCAGAAGAGCAGCCAAGGCTCTTGAAACGGCTGCTTCAGCTTCCGCCTCAACTGCAACCTGCAAAGGCGATTTATTGCAGGTTGATAACCTGGTCTTTGGTTACAATGACAAGCCCCTTTTCCATAATCTTTCCCTCACCATCGCCCCCCATCAGCACACAGCCATCATGGGCGAAAGTGGCAGAGGGAAGACCACTCTTGCTTATCTGCTGGCAGGGCTTTACCAGCCAGATGGCGGGACAATAAAGCTTTCTTCCCCGCCCGCTGGGAATCTGCAAGGGTGCTTCATTTTCAGCAGTTCCATCAGAGAGAACTTCCTAAGGCTTCATCCGGCAATACCAGAAAAGGAAATGATAGCCTGCCTGGAAACAGCACAACTAGCAGATTGTCTGAACAACCTGCCCCAGGGACTTGATACCCCCTTGGGCTTTGACGGCAGCAATCTGTCAGGTGGGGAACGCAACCGCCTGCTCACCGCCCTGGCCCTTGCCTCCACTTCTCCCCTGCTGATACTTGACGAACCCACCGCAGGACTGGACAAAAAAACAGCCTCCCGTCTTATGGAGGCACTTTTAGAAAAAGTACAGAAGCAGAACAAGACACTGCTGGTCATAACACATGATTTAACAAATTTAACTGCATTTGAACAAGTTGTTAAACTTTAATCTGACGGATTGTCAAAACAAACTTTCAATATAATATTTTAAACTTGGGAGGATTTAAGTGGGAGTGATGGCGAATATTTCTTTGTGTGAGTATGCTGACATTTAGAAGAAGGTATGTTCTATGAAGTCACTCACATTAAGGCTCCTGGCTGTAATAACATTGGCTCTGGTCTGGGCTGCCGTACTTCCCCAGGAAGCAGCAGCACGTCCTCAGATCAAATTCGGCATTGAGCACGTCTACCTGCATACAGCTGGAGAGGCAGAGATTGTCGGCTACTTTGTGAACGAAGGCGACGATGGGGCTTACGTCAAATGGACGGACCTCGACCTGACGCTCATAGCCGATAATGGACAGGAGATGTGGTCTGATTACGTCATTCGCCATTATGTGGACGACATCTACGTTCCTAAAGGCGAATACGTAGCTTATACTTATTACGTCCAAAATCCGGATATCCCCGAGTACCATGGGAAATATCATTATCGGACCCACACAAGCACACACTGGGAAACAGCTGCTGGCTAAATAGTTGCAGATGATTAGGATTATGGCCCCTGTGGATTGGGACAGCCAACAACGGTGAGTATTCGATGCAAATCAGCCTATTTCTCGAGCATATAGCAAGCACCGCCTGAAAGAAAACATCATATCCATCACTTGCCAAAGATTTCCTTATCAAAATCCCGGCCCTGCACCATGCGGGGCCTTTTTTCATTGAATGCAGGATTTATAATGCTCTTGGCGGGGTCATACTCTGCCGTAGCAATGTCCAACAAATCCAGCACAGTATGGATCATATCGTCTGTCATATAAGGACGATTCACTGCTGCCTGTAGCTGCTCCCATTTATCACTATGCTTGCTACGGAACTCAGGAGAGCCCCAGAACACCAACGGCACCTCCAGCATTTCCTGAGTAGGGTTCTCCTCCACATGGCCGCTGCGGTAACCGTGGTCGTAGACCGCCTCTCCATGGTCAGGCAGATAAATGACAAGAGCATCCTTATCCCAGAACTTTCCTATAATAGAGCTCACCACGAAGTCATTATAGAAAATGGCATTTTCATACTGGGCAATTTCCGTGCGTCTCTCCTCAGTGAGCCCATCCTGGGGAGCAGGAATATCCTCCGCCCTGAATTTGGTGAAAAGGTAAGGAAAGCGGAGATAGTAAAGGCTATGGGCCCCCATCAGGTGCACCACCATAAAATGCTTCTGACCTATCCCCTCTGCCCCAGCCAGGGCTTCATCCACCAAAGGAAAAAGCTCCTCGTCCAATCTGCCGCTTTCCTCGTGGGATTCCCTGATTTGTGTATAGCGACACACGTCACTGCGCTTGCCATAAAACTCACTGACGCTGCCCCAGATGCCAGAGCTCTCCTGATTGGACAGCCAGCAGGTATGGTACCCCGCCTTCTTCATGACATCTATAAGATTGTTGTACTTATACCAGGTATCTGTGTTCTCCGCATCAGCAAAAGTGAAGATTTCTCTGAGGGCCGCCGCAGTGGCCCCCTGGGGGGCAATAACCTCCCGGAACACCGCCAATTCCCCCCTGCTGCTCAGTTCATCCAAATTTGGCGTATTCTCCAGAGGATAGCCATAAAGATGCAGACGACGGCGGTTGGTCGATTCCCCCAAAATAAAAATCACGTAAGGAACAGAGCTGTCATTGCGGATGATTTCAGGTTCTACTGCTGCCTGGGTGCTGATTTCCTCAAAAGAACGCATATTTTTCACTGCAGTGTCCAGGGACAGCCCCACCCGCACCACAGGAATATCCAAATCATTGTTGATGATGAAAGAATGGTAGTATTTGAAAAGAATTCCCCCAGCCCCGGCTGTAAGCAACAGCAGAACAAAAAGCAGACGGCTGCGCAGATGGCCGGAGGGACGGCTCCAACGAAAGCCCCTTAGCCACCTCCACAAGACAAAGGAGAGCAGGGCAAAAGAAATCCCCAAAAGCAGCCCCTTCACGCCCACATAGCACCAGAAGAACTCCACCGCCTCCTGAGGATTGGTCTGCATGACAGCAGTAATGATGCCGGCCCCAATCTGTGCCTGATAATTCCAAAGGGAGAAACATTCCAGCCCTCCCAACAAGGCTGACAGGAAAAAGGAGAAAAACAGCAGCCCGCGCCCCACAGCCTTCACCGGCAACATTCCCAACAGGGCCACATACAGAGCAGTCCCCCCTAATACAAAGAAAAAATCCACTGCCAGTACCCCGAGCTGCTGGGTCTGGTAGCGGTGCAGGTTCAGCCAAAAGATGGTGAACCAGTTCAGCACAAACAAGGCCCCAATTATTCCTGCGTGCTGCTCCACTTCCCGTTGAAGCCTGGCCCATAGCCACAGGACACCGGCCTTGGCTCTTGACCATAATCCCTGGAACATCTGTCTGCCTCCCCTGCAAAAAACTTTCTCTCCATAACATTATAACGCCATTGTGCAAATTTTGCCTTAGCCAATAAAGGATTTTTCTCCTTCCAAATCGAATTAAACAGTAAATTCGGAACTTGTTTTTATATTTTGAGTCAGGAGGGCATCTATGTTTAATTTCAGATCGGTTCGTGACCGGCTGACCTTTTTGTTTGTACTGCTTAGTGCAGTATCAACCCTGGTAGTCGGCGCATACTTCATCATCTCCCAAATACGCAGCAATGATGAACAGGTAGAGACCTATAAAGTACAGCTTTCCGAGCAATACGATCGGGAGCTGAAGATGCAGACGGATGGCATTATATCCGCCATTGAAGGTCTTTACAAAGAGCAGCAGGCAGGACGTCTTGCCGAGGCCGACGCCAAGAAACTGGCCATGGAAGTCATCAGGAACACCCGCTTTGATGATGGCAAGGGATACTTCTCTGTAGACGAGCGCCGTACTGGCATCTGCGTGGTGCATCCCATCCAAGGCGCCAAGGTCGAGGGCAAAGATCGTTCCCAAAGCAAGGACAGCCAGGGCGTCATGTATATGCAGGATATGTTCAAAGCTGCTGATGCCGGTGGCGGTTTTGTAAACTACTCTTTCCCCAAGCCCGGTGAAAGCACCGATTCCCCCAAGCGTACCTATGTAGGATATTTCCAGCCCTATGACTGGGTGGTAGACACCGGCTCCTATATTGACTACATCGATGCCAGAGCCAATGAATACTCTGAGGAAATGCAAAGCAAGCTGAACAGGCAAATAATGATTTCCCTGATTCTCCTGGCCGTTGTGGAAGTGCTGGTAGTGCTCATAAGCATGCGCCTGGCCCAGAGCTTTGCCGACCCCATCATGTTCGTGACCAGACGCCTGAGCCAGTTTGCCGATGGCGACTACCGCAAGGAACCCATCCGTGAGGATTGGGTGGCTCGCAATGACGAAGTAGGAGCCATGATGCATTCCATCGGCAACCTTGGCGGCAGTATGCGCAGCCTTATCAACACCATTACCGGCTCGGCAGACAGCGTGGCTCTCGGCGCCAATGCCCTGACTGAGCGGACCGACCAGTCCTCCCAGGCCAGCCACAGCGTGGCCGTTTCCATCACCGACGTAGCCGCCGCCGCCAACAACCAGCTGCACGCAGTCAATGATGCCACCGAGTCAATTGATCGCCTGGCTGAAACCATGGCCAAAGTCTCCGACAGTGCCGCCGAGACAGCCGCCGATACCCGCCAGGCTGCCCAGGCCGCCCAGAACGGCCAACAGGTGGTAAGCCGCACTGTCAAAGATATGGAACAACTAAGCGAGGCAGTGGAAAGCTCTGCCGCCCGCATCAGGGAACTGGGAGCACGCTCCGATACCATCGGACAGATTACAGACACCATCTCCAGCATTGCCGAGCAAACTAACCTGCTGGCCCTGAATGCTGCCATCGAGGCAGCTAGAGCAGGTGAGCAAGGCCGGGGCTTTGCAGTGGTAGCTGAAGAAATCAGGAAACTGGCTGCCCAGTCCGAGGAAGCCGCCGCCCAGATTGCCCAGCTCATTGGGCAGATTCAGGAAGATACCAAGCACGCCGTATCCAGCATGAACGACGGCACCCAGCAGCTGACTACCACCAAGGAAAGCGTCAGCCAGACAGGCACAGAGTTCCAGGACATTGCCCAGCTTATAGAGGGCATTTCCAAGCAGTCTGACCGCATTGCCCAGGCTTCCCGCTCCGCCACTGAAGATGCTAATGGCTGCCAGCAATCCATCAAGGAAATCGACAATATGAGCAAAAGTGTGGTGGCTGAATCAGAAAATGTCTCTGCTGCCACAGAAGAACAATCCGCCTCCATGCAGGACATGGCCACCTCTTGCAAAGAACTTGCCAACATGGCTGAAAACCTGCGTCAGGCTATAACCAAGTTCAAGGTCTGAACTTTATGAAACAATCCCCCAACGGCTGGCAGCCCTGCTGCCGGCCGTTTTTATATGCAGAAAACAGTTCTCTCTCACGTCATGAGTTTGCTATGAAGGAATTTTCTATCTTGCTGTAGAATGAATGAAATTGGTATTTGGGTGAACACAAGGAAGGTATTGCAAATGATAGACGAACATGAATGGCGCAGCGTACTGCAGGTGGCAAAAGACGGAACATTTTCCCAGGCTGCCAAGCACTTATATATTTCCCAACCCTCCCTATCCCAATGCATCAAGAAAATCGAAAGCGAACTAGGCATGCAGATTTTTGAACGGGGACAGAGTCCTTTGCAGCTTACGGAAGCAGGCCGCATCTACATCGAGGCTGCGCGGAAAATGCAGGCTCTGCGCCAAAATCTCCTGAAACAAGTGGACGATCTATCAGAACTTCGCTCAGGCCAGGTGCGCATAGGCAGTTCCCGCACACGCTCCGTCTGCCTGCTGGCAGATGCAATGGTGGCATTTAACCAAAGATATCCAAACATACAGCTTGCTGTAGTGGAAGGTTCTACTTCCCGTTTGCGGGAACATGTGCTGCAGGGACATGTGGACTTTGCGCTGCTTTATGCCCCTCAGGAAGAAAAACTCTTTCACACCATCCCCTTGATGGAAGAAAAGGTATTGGCAGCAGTTCCGCCCCAGCATCCTTTGTCACAGTCGTTCCACAATGTCCAAACTTTGCCTTACCCCAAGATTTCTTTTAAGGCCTTTGACGGGGAGCCATTTATTGCCCTGAAACCTCATCGCAGGATGACTGGTATTTATGACCACCTTTGCCGTGCCACAGGCAGCACACCTAAGGTAATCTTTGAAGCTGACAGCATTCTTGGAGCCGCTGAGCTCTGCGCCAAGGGCATGGGAGCTACTTTAGTGACAGATATGGTAATAGAGCGGGGACTCTGGCAAAATCCCCCCTTTTTCTTCCAGTTGGAGGAACCTACAGAAAGCCGCCAGCTGGTAGCTGCCTACGGCCAAAACCAGCACCTATCCAAGGCAGCCCAGGTCTTCCTGCAATTCATCAGGTAAATGGAATCTACCCTCTTATCCATAAGAGGTGTAGATTCTATTATAGTTTTTTTCAATAAAGGGTATAAGAAAGATGTATTTTACCAAAGAAGGTGATAAATGATAGAATAACGTTGATTTATTTTGAGTTGCAAAAATTGTGTAGCAATTTAGGAGGGGCTTGGATTATGTCAACTACCATCTCTCGCCGCACATTCATAAAAGGTGCGGCAGCAGCAGGCGTAGCATTGGCTGCAGGTTCGTATTTCACTTGGAATGGGCAGAATATTCCCAACGCTGTAAAAAAAGGGGAAGTTACCTATGATGTGCTCATCATAGGCAGCGGCGGTGCCGGCATGAGAGCAGCCTTGGCGGCAGCAGAGAATAAGGACTTGAAAGTCGCTGTTATGACCAAGCTGATTCCCACCCGTTCCGCCTCCACCATGGCTCAGGGCGGCATGAACGGTGTCACCGGTGTTACCGACCCTGCCGACACGGTGGAATCCCACATGTTTGACACCATCAAGGGTGGTGACTATCTCTGCGACCAGGATGCAGTGGAATATTTCGCCCAGAGAGCAGGCGAAAACATCTATGAGATGGATTTCATGGGCTACCCCTACAACCGCCAGAAAGACGGTGCTTTCCATCAACGCAAGATGGGCGGCTCCTCTCATCCGCGCGCTGCCTACTTTGAAGACCGCGCCGGCCATGCTATGGTCCATGCCCTCTTCGAGCAATGCCTGAAGAACAACATTGACTTTATCTCTGAGTGCCAGATGCTGGAAATCAGCATGGACGGCGACAAGCTCAACGGCGTCATCGCCATGGATATGCGCAGCGGCAACCTGCTGGGCGTGGCAGCCAAGACCGTCATCATCGCCACCGGCGGCTACGGACGTGTCTACTGGATCCGTACTTCCAATCCTTACAGCTCCACGGGTGACGGTATTGTGGCCGGCATGAATATCGGCATTCCCTTCAAAGATCCCGAAATGGTACAGTTCCATCCCACGGGCCTTTCTGCCAACGGCGTGCTCCTTTCCGAGTCCAGCCGTGCTGAAGGAGCGCTCCTCATCAACAAGGACGGCGAGCGCTTCATGGGCAAATATGCCCCGGAGAAGAAAGAGCTTGCTACCCGGGATATCGTGGCCCGCGCCATTGCCACGGAAATGCTGGAAGGACGTGGCGTAGGCGAAGGCATCCATGCCGGTGTCTATATGGACTTCCGCCACATTCCCCCCGAGCGCATTGACGAGCGCCTGGGCCAGGTTTGGGATCTTTCCAAGCGCTTTGCCGGCGTAGACATCAAAAAAGAAATGGTGCCCATCGCCCCCACCTGCCATTACTCCATGGGTGGCCTGGAAATGGCCGATTTCCATACCGGCGCCTCCCGTGTGCCCGGCGTTTTCGTAGCTGGCGAGTGCAGCTGCGTTTCCATCCACGGCGCTAACCGCCTGGGAGCCAACTCCCTCTCCGAGGTGCTGGTTTTCGGCCACACCGCAGGTGATGGCGCCGCAGCCTATGCCAAGGAGCATAAGTACGAGGGCAACCAGGACAAGATGGCCCAAGATTGCGCCAAATGGCAGGACAAGTTCAATGAAGTAACCTCCCGTGACCGCTCCGCCGGCAAAACTGTGCCGGAAATCCGGGATGCCATGGTCAACACCATGTGGTACAAAGTTGGCGTCTTCCGCGAGGAAGGCCAGCTCCAGGAAGCGGCCAAGGAACTCTCCGCCTTGGAAAAGGAATACGAACATTGCTATGTGGGCGACACCTCCCACGTCTATAATACCGCCTTCGAGCAGTATATCGAGCTGGGCAACCTGTTGCAGGTGTCCCACAGCATCGTGCAGGGTGCCATCGCCCGCAAGGAAAGCCGCGGCGGCCATTCCCGCAGAGACTTCCCCCAGCGTGACGACCAGAATTTCCTCAAGCACACACTGATTTTCAAGAAGGACGGCGGCTACCATACGGAATACAAGGATGTCGTCATCACTAAGTATCAGCCGAAGGAAAGGAAGTATTGATATGGACGTAACGCTGAATATACATCGCTTTGTGGAAGGAAAGTCTTGGGTGCAGAAGTATAAAATACCTGTAACCGTAGGCATGACTGTCCTGGAAGCCCTCACTGTGATAAAAGAAACTCAGGACCCCACTCTTTCCTTCACTTGCTCCTGCCGTTCCAGTATCTGCGGTGCCTGCGCTGTCCGCGTCAACGGCAATGCTGAGCTGGCCTGCGAAATCCTGGTGGAAAATCTCCTGAAACGCTATGATACTGATACCCTCACCGTGGAGCCCCTTGGGAACTTCAAAGTTCTCCGTGACTTGATTGTGGACTGGGATCCCAAGTATGCCCGCTTGAAGAAAATCAAGCCCGCTCTGGAGCCCAAACCGGAATTCACCAAGGAAACCGGCTGCAAGCAGTCACCTGAGGAGTTCAACAAGTTCAAGAAGTACGCTGGCTGCATTCTCTGTGGCTCCTGTGTCTCTGAGTGCAATAAAAACACCCTGAACCAGGATGACTTCCTTGATCCCTTTGTCTTTGTGAAGGCTGAGCGCCTGGTGGCGGACTCCCGCAACAGGGACCCCAAGTCCCACCTGCAGGCAGTCCAGGATGCAGGCCTCTGGCGCTGCTTCAACTGCCAGGAATGCACCGCCAAGTGCCCCAAGGGCCTGGACCCTGCCGGCGCCATCGAAAAGCTCAAAGAAGCTACCTTCAAGATGGGCCTCAGCCAGGATGTGGGCGGCAAGCATGCCAAGGCCATCTATGATGACATTTCCGATTCCGGTATGCTGGATGAGTCCAAGCTGAACATCAAGTCCGAGGGCTTCCTCATGGCAGGTCTGCGTCTGCCTATGGCCCTGCGTCTCATGAATGCCGGCAAGATGAATCCGCTGGATACGCATAAGCCCTGTCAACCCTGAAATCAAGACTATCCAAGCCGTTGTAAAGGCCGCGGAAAAGGAGGCAGAATAATATGAAGTACGCATTTTTCCCCGGCTGTGTCCTTAAGGGAGCGGCTGCCGAAGCCTATACTTCCATGACCAAGGTCTGCGAGAAGCTGGGCATCGAATTGGTAGAAATCGAGAACTGGACCTGCTGTGGTGCTTCCCACGCCCAGGGTGTCAATGATTTGGCTGCCCTGGCTGTAAACGCCCGCAATATCTCCATCGCTGAACACATGGGTCTGCCCATCATGACCGTGTGCAACACTTGCACCCTGCAGCTGCGCACAGCCAAGCAGCGTTTGGACAAGGACGAGAAGCTTCGGGAGAAAGTCAACGGCATCCTGAAGGAAGGCGGCCACCCCTATGAGTATAAAGGCACTTCCGAAATTACCCATTTCCTGTGGGTACTGGACAAGCATCCTGAGCTCCTGAAGGATAAGGTCACCAACCCCTTGAGCAGCCTCCGGGTAGCAGGCTACTACGGCTGCCACATCCTCCGTCCCCATGAAATCATGGACCATGAGGATGGCAAGCATCCCAAATCCCTGGAGCGCCTCATCGAGGCCCTGGGGGCCAAGAGCGTGGAATTCGATGCCAAGCGCAAGTGCTGCGGCTTCCATGCCCAGCTGGCTGCCGAGCATGACGTGCTGACAGTGACTGGCCAGATTGTAGACAGCGCCCACAAGGCAGAAGCTGACGTGCTGGTCACCCCCTGCCCCCTCTGCCAGATGCAGCTTGACATGTACGAGCCGGAAGGCCGTGAAGCTGTCCACTCCCAGGCAGAAGTTCCTATCCTGCACATGCAGCAGCTGGTAGGTTTTGCCCTGGGCATGAGCAAGGAAGACGTAGGCTTCAACCGCCACGTTTCCGCCAAGGAAAAGCTCAAAAGAGGAAATCGTCTGCGGAATCTGTTCCGCATAAGGCCAGCCCCACGTGACGGCGAGTTTGGAATACAGCGCGGACAGCGCGGGAAGAACGATAAGGCACAGCCACTTCAAAATGTCGTAGGCTTTGTTTGGAAGTTTCATGAAAACGCCTCCTTGCGTTATTTGACCACGGCTTTCACTCCCTGCGTCTGGAGGAAGTCCCTGATTTTGCGCTCCACGCCTTCGGCGTAATCCAAAGCCGCGTGCATATCGCCGTTGCAGTGGGCGTCGGGAATCCGCTCCACCGCCCGCGCCGTCGCTTTCGCCAGCGTAATGGCGGCAAGCGTCCCCTGCGTATGGAGAATCTGCAAGTCCTCGCGGGCCTTCTCCTGTTCCGCCGCCGCTTGTTCCCGCTCGCTGTCCCGTTTCTCGATTTTGCGCTGGAAACGCCAAACGATAAATCCGGTAATTGCGCCCGGAATCCCCATGGCGGCAATGAACGCCAACGCAAACTCTCCGACTGTCATGCTCATTTTCCAATCCCTCCAAAATTCTTATTGTTCTCGGAGATGTCCAGCGGAGACGGGACACGTCCGGCTTTCAGCGGCGGAATCTCGGCGAAACAGACCTCGCAATTCTTTGCGATGTCCTCGAACTTCACGCCGT
>CAJOIN010000046.1:12162-21828 GCA_905234515.1 uncultured Selenomonas sp. | reverse complement strand
CAGAATGTAACCGTTGATTTAAGCACTCTCACCCAGTATGCAGGAAATAATACTGTTAACGCTTCAGCAGATGGCAATGCAGCAGGTACTCTTGAGAGTGTCGCCATTGATAGTTCCGGCATCATAACCGGTACATACACCAATGGTGTGAAGCAAACCGAGGCTCAAGTAGCCGTAGCTCAGTTCACCAATGCCTCCGGCCTTACCAAGACAGGCAGTTCCCTCTACCAGGAATCCAACAACTCAGGAACCGCCAACATCAAGACCGCTGCTGACCTTGGCGTGAAGATTACTCCGTCCTCTTTGGAAATGTCCAATGTGGATATCGCCAACGAGTTTGCTGACATGATCATCACCCAGCGCGGCTTCCAGTCCAACTCCAAGATTATCACCGTAGGTGATGAGATGCTGGAGACGGTTATCAACATGAAGAGATAACATTCTTCCCAATAAAAACAGGGAGCAGGCTCATATGGTCTGCTCCCTGTTTTTTTACACCTATTCAAAATGTATGTTCCACTTCTTCTCAACAATGCCCCTGTTGGCGGCCAGCCATTGCATAATCATGTTCAGATCCTTGGCAGGGATGCGACTCTTGTTGTGTTCTACCCTGATTATTCCTTCCATCCAGATTTTGGTGGCCTCCTTATGTGGAGTCCCCTCGCATACGTGGACATGCATTGGCTCATCGTTCTCATTCGACCAGAAGAAGATGACATACTTCCCAAGCTGACATACCTTAGGCAATATGGGCACTCCCTTCCATGGCAAGCCGCCAAATAATAAAGGCATTCCGGTTGGCGTAGTCTAGCAGTTCGGCAATTTCCTGCTCAGAAAACCCCTCAGTGTCCTTTATCTCCAATCCCGGCAGTACAGATTCAAGGAACTGAAATCCACCATCAACTGGTTTTTCAAAATATATGCGCAGATATTCCATGCCATCAGGAGTAGACTTTATATCACTGAAGGTCAAGGTAACATCATCTACTTCCGAATAAAAATTTTTCACTCCAGTCCCCTCCTCAATCTTTGTGGCATCAGATGTTGGCTTTCTCTTAGGCACAGATTTTGCAATACTCCTTAATCTGACAAACCGCCATTGAAAACAGTCGTTTCCTTAAATATATCACTAATACCAAGCTATAGCAATGGAAATCCCTGGCAAAGCAAAGGGAGCAGGCCCGTCGTGAGGCTTGCTCCCTTTGTTTTGCTTTATTCCTCTATCTGCAGCAGTGCCAGTTTGTCTGCTGCTTCGTTGACTTCTGCTTCGGCCTGCTCTGCTGCGGCTACGGCAGCGGTGGCCTTATCTCTTAGCTTTACAGCCTTGGCCTTTTTGCGCTCAAGGTCCTTGGTGGCCTTGTCGATTACTGCCTGCTTGTTCTGCTTCAGGGCATTCTGCTCACCTTTGCTAAGGCCCATTTCAGGATGTTTTTTCTTCTGCAGCTTCAGCTCATCCTCATGGGTAAGAGTGCCTTTGGTGCGGCTGATGAGCTCCTCCTGATGGGCATCAGCGTACTTCAGGATAGCAGCATAGAACTTCCCGTCCACATCCTTGTCGGAAAGCTCCTCCAGCTTAGTAACCCCTTCACCTGCCGCCGGTTTGCTGGAGGTGATTACACCAAAATCGCTGTTCAAGTCATCATGCTGGGTGAGGGTCACAGTCTTGTTCTTCAGGTCAAAGTCCAGATACTCTGCCGCGCCTGCCAAATCACCGTAACCGCTGAGGGAAAGGCCATTCCAGCGGCGCTTGGAGCGCACGTCGTCAATCTTTACCCCGTCATAGGTACGGACGGTGGGCACTATCAGGTGATTGAGATTGATATGCCCGGCTTCATCCACGCCGTAGCACATCTGCTCCTTGTTGAAGTAGTAGTTCTGCCTGGAGGTGGACTGCACCCACTGGAAGATAGTCTCCGGCAGGCTGGCTGCCGCCTCTGTCCGGGCCATGGGCAGGGAGAGCACTGCTGCCAGGCAGAAACCAGTTCCAATCTTCTTTATCATGCCAAGGGTTTTACTCTTTATCTCAATCATCTTTTCAGCTCCTATTTTTCATAATACGAGGGAGATTCTAACATAGCATGCTGAAAACACGATGAATTCGACCTTATTCTTCCAATTGTCCCAAAACGTAGAAAGTTGCATGAGCCTTGGCAAAGAGTTTCCCCTCCCGGCTCAGCAGCTCGCACTCGCAGGACATGGTACGGCGGCCGTCATGGAGCACTCTGGCCCTGGTGATGATTCGCTCCGTCAGGGGCACCGAATGCAGGAACTCCGTCCCCAGCTGCATGGTGACCACCTTCTTGCCCAGCTCCAGGCAGGCAGCTCCCATAGCCGTATCTGCCAAAGTCATGAGCACACCGCCGTGGACGATATTGTAGAGGTTGGTATGATGTTCCTCCACCGACAGCTCCAGGTGAAAGCTGCCGTTCTCATCCAATACCGGCTCGGCGCGCATGTGCTCTGCAAAGGTGTTTTGATGAAAGAAACTCATAAGTGCCTTTTGTCGCTCAGTAAGCTTATCTTCCTCTATCATGGCTTCGCTCCTTCATAAAGAAAAGCCTGCCCCGAGTGAAGGGGAGGCTTTTTGCTCGTTTATTCTGCCTGTACTTTGGCCTGGGCCTTGGCCCTGCGGTGACGCAGATAAAGCACGCCGATGACCACGGCACAGATACCCACAAAAATCAGACTGGCCTGATGGCCCACTGCCAGCATGACCTCCCAGCTCTTGCCCAGCATCATGCCGGCAAAGAGAATCAAAGCCGTCCAGGGCAGGCTTCCGGCAATGGTGTATATAATGAAGCGATTGAACTCCACATGGGCAAAGCCTGCCGGCAGGGAGATAAAGGTGCGCACCACCGGCAGCATGCGGCTGAAGAACACAGCCTTGAGGCCGTATTTGTCAAACCAGTTCTGGGCAATGTCCACATGGCTCTTTTTAATGAGGAAATACTTGCCGTATTTATCCACGAAGGAGCGTCCGCCCTTGTGGCCCACGGCGTAGGCGAAGACCGAGCCCGCTACGCCGCCTATCATGCCGGCGGTGAGTGCTCCCATAAAGGTCATGTCCCCGGAAAAAATCATGAAGCCAGCAAAGCCCAGTATGAGCTCGCTGGGAATGGGAATGCAGGCGTTCTCAGCCGCCATCAGCACAGCCACCGCCACATAACCCCAATCGGCAATAAACTGCAGGAATACCCCGGAAAAACTCTCCACTTATATATCGTCCTTTCTTTAAAGCCATACACAACTAGAGCAATTATACAGCATTCTTTTTGGTTTTTCCATGAAAAAATAAAATAAAAAAGCGCTGCACCCCGAAAGGTACAGCACCTTGATATGCTTACTCAGCGGTGAAGGGCAGCAGTGCAATGTTGCGTGCACGCTTGATAGCCACGGTCACCTGACGCTGATGCTTTGCGCAGTTGCCGGAAATACGGCGGGGCAGGATCTTGCCGCGCTCCGTCACGAAACGGCGAAGCTTGGCCACATCCTTATAGTCGATATGCTCGACCTTGTCCACGCAGAAAGAGCAAACTTTCCTGCGGGGTCTTCTGCCTCTGTCTCTTCTCATCGATTCTTTCCCTCCTTGCCTGTGGGACAACGCTCAGTCCCTTAAAATGGGATTTCCTCGTCAGAGAAAGGCTGACCTAAACCGCTGTTAGCGGCCGGTGCCTGCTGTGCCTTGGGGGCAGGAGCTCCGAAGTCCGACTGCCCGCTGCTCTTGGGGTCAAGGAACTCAAGTTCGTCCAAAACCACATCAAAAGCGCTGCGCTTGGAACCATCCTGTGCCTCGTAGGTACGGGTCTGAAGACGCCCCTCTACGCCCACGCGACGGCCCTTGGTAAGGTTGTTACCAATTATCTCTGCCAGCTTATCCCAAGCTACGCAAGGGATGAAGTCAGCGGTGGGCTGACCGTTCTGCTCCGCCTGTCTGCGGAAGCGACGGTCAACTGCAAGAGCAAAGGTCGCAAAGGCCTTGCCGGACTGGGTATAACGCAGTTCCGGGTCACGGGTCAAGCGGCCGATAAGCACAACTTTGTTCATGGCAAATCCTCCCTGACTGGAAATTCGGGAATCACCAAAGGATTCCTTTAGATATTACTCTTCGTCGGATTTGACGATCATGTGCTTGAGGAGCTCGTCCGTAATCTTCATTACGCGGTCGCACTCAGCCACAACGGCAGGCTCGCACGCAACGTTGAACAGGCAGTAGAAACCTTCAGCGCAGTCCTTGATCTCATAGGCAAGACGCTTCTTACCCCAGCGATCTTCATTTTCAATCGTACCGCCGTTCTTCTTGATGAGGTTCGAGAACTTCTCGATGACAGCGTTGGTAGCTTCCTCCTCCATCGGCTTAACGATGAATATGATCTCGTACTTTCTCACGAAATCACCTCCCTCTCTGGTCATTGGCCACGGGTCTTTGCCCGGGGCAGAGGTTCAAATATGTTTCCAACAAACTTAAACCTTGCTTTAATTACGACTCAAAAATTATACCATCATTGCCATGGTTGCGCAATACCCCATAAAATATATTTTCATATCCAAAAAATTCAGTCACTATTGATAAGCAGATAACTAAATAGAATCAAATTTTAGCAGGGAAATGTATTTCTACAGAGAACAGGTACTACAGAGCAATTTTTCTCCCTTTTATTGTATAGTAAGGAGGCGTATGAATTTGGACAAGCGACAAAGCGAAGCAGATGCCGTCAAAAAGGCAGAAGAAGCCTTTGACCGCAAGCGGCGCACTGTAGGTCTATTTGGTGCCCCCATCCTGGCGGCGCTGGTCTTCATGACCCCCATTGCCGGGCTGACCCTGGAAGCCCATAAACTTCTGGCCATCATGGTGCTGGTGGCTCTCTGGTGGATCACAGAGCCGGTGCCCATCCCCGTGACCTCCCTTATCGGGCCCACTTTGGCGGTCATCACCGGGGTAGTGCCCGTGGGCACGGCTTTTGCGGCCTTCGCCAATTCCATGATTTTCCTCTTTATGGGCGGCTTTATCCTGGCCAAGGCCATGATGACCCACGGCCTGGACAAGCGGTTCGCCTACTGGCTTCTCTCCAGAAGCTGGGTCGGCTCCAACCCCAAGCGAATCTTCCTGGCAGTAGGCCTGGCGGCAGCTCTCTGCTCCGGCTGGGTCAGCAACACGGCTACTGCCGCCATGATGTTCCCCATCTGCCTCGGCCTTTTGACTTCCATCAAGGAAATGTTTGCTGCCAACGGCAGGGAGATTCACCTTCATGAGTACAAGTACGCCACCGGCCTCATGCTGATGACGGCTTACTCCTGCTCCATCGGCGGTGTTCTCACCCCCATCGGCACTCCCCCGAACCTCATCATGCTGGGGTTCCTGGATACCATGTGCGACATCCACGTATCTTTCTTCCAGTGGATGACCTGGGGCCTTATCGCCATGGTGGTTTACTTTGCCATTGCCTATGTGGTGCTATCCCATATGTTCCCCGCCGATGTCACCCGCATCGAGGGAGCGGATGTCTTCATCAAAACCAAGCGGGACGAACTGGGCGGCTGGACCCGCGCCCAGAAGAACACCCTGCTGGCCTTCATCGTGGCAGTGACCCTTTGGGTGCTGCCGGGCTTCATGTCCATTGCCTTTGGCAGCACAGACCCCATGCTGAAAATGTACAACCGGCTCTTCCCTGAGGCCATTGCAGCCATGGCTGGCGCCCTGCTGCTCTTCCTGCTGCCTGTGAATTTCAAGGAGCGCCAGTTCACCCTGAAGTGGTCTGAGGCCATGCAGGGCATTGAGTGGGGCACCCTGATTCTCTTCGGCGGTGGCCTGGCCATGGGCGGCATGATGTACAAGACAGGCCTTTCCCAGTGGGTAGGCGACCTCATCGTCAGCTCCATGGGTGGTGCACCCTCTGAGGTGGCCATGGTGGCCATCTTCTCGGTAATGGCCCTCTTGCTCTCCGAGCTCACCAGCCATACGGCTGCCACCAACATGATTGGCCCCCTGGCCATCACGGCGGCAATCTCGGCAGGCCTCAGCCCCATTCCCGTTGCAGTAGGTATTGCACTATCGGCATCTCTTGGCTTCATGCTGCCGGTATCCACGCCGCCTAACGCCATTGTGTATGCGTCCGGGTACATTCCCATTACGAAGATGATCAAGACAGGCGTGTATATCGACTTCATCGGCATTGCCTGTGTAACGATTCCCCTGGCTATTTACTTTGTCAACTGGATTACAGGGTGAGGAGGCTAAAATATGCAGAATCAGACACTTACCGAAAGCCTTGCAGCTTTTGATCCGGAAATATATGGCTTGCTGCAGGAGGAGGTACAACGGCAGCGGTTCACCCTTTCCCTCCTGCCCACCTCCAATGCAGTCTCTCCCTTCAGCGCCTATCTCAAGGGCAGCATCTTTGGCAACGGTTATCTTGACCACCATGCCCTGCACAGCAACATCAAGTTGGAAGATATTGCCTCCCATAGAGCAGAGAAACTCTTTGGTGCCGACCATGCCATTGTCCGCCTTTCGGATATCGCCTCGGCTTCCAGAGTGGTGTTCCACGCCCTGCTGCAGGTTGGAGACACAGTGCTTTCCTTCAATAGGCGCAAATCCGAGCACTGCAGCGGCGACTGGATGAATTTTGAGTTCTTGAATTTCAGCATCGACCCTGATACGGAACAGATTGAACTGGACCGGGTAGAAAAGATTGCCCAGGCCCGGAAGCCCAAGCTGATTATCTACTCCCCTGTTAATTATCCCAGGCAGATGGATTACGAGAAGCTGCAGGACATCGCCAAGAGCGTGGGAGCTTATCTCTGGGTGGATATCGGGCAGAACGGCGGCGCTGTAGCCGCTGGCTGCGCTCCCTCCCCCGTGCCATACGCCCATGTGGTGACCTTCCCCACCAACGATGCCCTCCACGGTCCCCAAAGCGCCGTCATCCTCACCACCAGCGAACTGGCAGACAGGATGGACAGAGCTGTGCTGGACACAGGCCATGCCATGGTGAAGAAAAACGTGCTGGCAGCCCTGGCCACCACCTTCCTGGAAGCCGGCACCGCCCCCTACAGGGCCTGCTGCGAGCAGGTGCTGAAGAACGCCCGGGCTCTGCAGCAGGGTCTGCATGATGCAGGGCTGAAAACCCTCTGCGGCGACACGGAAAGCCACCTGGTGCTGGTCCGCCTGCCGGAAGGCAAAGACCCGGAAGCCATGGCTGAAAAGCTTGGGGAAGCTGGTCTGCTGGTGAAAGGTGAGAGAATGCTCACCTCTGACGAAAGTCTCACCTTCCCCATCCTGCGGCTCTCTGCCCTGGACCCCACCACCAGAGCCCTGAAGGAGCCCAGCATGCAGACCGTAGGCCACCTGATTGGAGATCTCCTCTTATCCTCCCAGGATAAAGCCGCCCTGGACAAAGCCAGGGCACAAATCAGGGCCATCCTCATGGACAAGCCCCTTTTCTCCGATGAATGGCTGGCCAGGAATATCAAACTCACCGATGGCTATGGGCAGAAAGACCTCAACATCACCCAGGAAGTAGAGGCCGAAAAAGCACAGTCCCAGGCCGAGAGAATGATGTGCTTCTGGGATAACTGAAGCTAAAGGATAGCACAAAAAAAGAGCCGCAAGGCTCTTTTTTTGTGCTCAAACTATTCGAACTCCTGGGGCCCATGGATGGGCCCCGGTGACACTCGTTTGCGTGAAGCAAACAAGTGTCACGTAAACATGCCACTGGCATGTTTACTCTTTTGGTTCGTTTTCTTTGCGCCAAAGAAAATGAACAGCCGAAACGTTTAGGACAGGTAGGGCTTCACAGCGGCAGCCATCTTCTCCTTAGCAGCTTCTGCCTCAGCCAAATCCTTCCCCTTAGTCGTATAGTAAGCCTTAATCTTCGGCTCAGTACCGGAAGGACGAATAATCACTGAAGACCCATCCTCCAGCTCATAAGTCAGCACATTAGCCTTGGGCAAGCCCGTAGCCGCGGTATCAAGGTAATCAATCACCTTCACAACCTTCTTGCCGGCCAGCTCCTTGATGGGGTCCTTGCGCAGGTTCTCCATCATGCCCTTCATCTTGTCCATGCCGGAAAGCCCCGGGAACTCGAAGCTGTCCACCTTGTTCAGGTAACGGCCATACTGGCTGTAAATCTCTTCCAGGCGTGCCTTGATGGAGGAGCCCTTGCTCCTGTAGTAAGCAGCCATCTCGCAAATCAGCATGGAAGCCACCACGGCATCCTTGTCACGGACATAGGGGCCGGCCAGGTAGCCATAGCTTTCCTCAAAGCCGAAGATGAAGCGTTTCTCCTCACCCTTCTGCTCCAAGCGCAGAATCTGGTCGCCAATCCACTTGAAGCCCGTAAGAGTATGCCTGAGCTCCACGCCGTAATGCTTGGCCACAGCGTCAGCCAAAGGAGTGGAAACGATGGACTTCACAGCCACAGGGTCCTTGGGCATGGTGCCCTTTTCCTGACGGCCTGCACAGATATAGTCAAGGAGCAGCACGCCCATTTCATTGCCGGACACCAGCTCATAGGAGCCGTCCGGGCACTTCATGGCAATGCCCACCCGGTCAGCGTCCGGGTCAGTGGCCAGCATCAGGTCAGCGTCCTCTTGCTTGGCCAGCTCCAGGCCCTTTTCCATGGCAGCCAGGATTTCCGGGTTAGGATAGGAGCAGGTGGTGAAGTAGCCGTTGGGGTACTCCTGCTCCGGCACAATGGTCACGTCCTCAATGCCGATATCCTTCAGCACTCTGGTAACCGGTACCAAGCCAGTGCCGTTCAAAGGGCTGTAGACCAGCTTCAGGCCAGCCGTCTTGCAGAGGCCGGGGCGCACCTGGCAAGACTCGATGTTTTCATAAAGGCCGTCCTTGCAGTCCTCGCCCACGAACTTGATGAGGCCCTTTTCCACGCCCTCAGAGAAAGGCATGTACTTGGCGCCGGTGAGCACATCCGTCTTCTGGATGGCATTGTAGACCACATCAGCGGCATCGTCAGTCATCTGGCAGCCGTCCGGGCCGTATGCCTTGTAGCCATTATACTTGGCAGGGTTATGGCTGGCGGTGACCATGATACCGGCGTTGGCCTTATAGAAACGGGTAGCAAAAGAGAGCGCCGGCACCGGCATAGGCTCGTCATAAATGCGCACCTTAATGCCATTGGCAGCCAGCACACCGGCAGCCTCACGGGCAAAGGTCCAGCCCTTCAGGCGTGTATCATAGCTGATGGCCACAGTCTGAGTGCCGCCCTCGCCCTTTACCCAGTCAGCCACCCCCTGGGTAGCCTGGCGCACCACCCAAATGTTCATGCGGTTGGTGCCTGCTCCCAAAGTGCCCCTGAGACCTGCTGTGCCGAACTGCAAAGAAGCAGCAAAGCGCTCCTTGATGGCCTCGTCATCTCCCTTGATGTCACGAAGCTCTTTCCCCAAGTCACAGTCAATGAGATCCGCCTCAAGCCAGCGCTTGTATTCGTCCTGATACATAAGATACACCCTTCCCGTAAAAATCATGATAGTTTGAAAATTACTGCGCCATTAATACTTCAATAAACACTAAGTATATATACGACAAGGCAGGGAGGATTTCCTCCCTGCCTTATAACGCCATTGTTCAAATTTTGCCGAAGGCAAAATCCTCCAATTAGCGTTTCAACGAGGCGGGAGATATATGCTCGCCGCCTGTTATGCGATGAG
>CAJOIN010000046.1:0-12033 GCA_905234515.1 uncultured Selenomonas sp. | reverse complement strand
CGCGTCCAATAATAAGCGATTATCAAAGGAACAGCCGAGCCTATCCAGGCCAGCGGGCTGGCCCAGCAGGCACCAAGGAAGCCCCAGGCCTCGCAGAGGAAGATAGCCGCCCCGGCACGCATAAAAAGCTCCATAATGCCCGCAATGGTGGGTACCACACTCTGCCCCAGGCCCTGCAAGGTACTGCGGAAAATAAAGAGGAGTGACAGCACCCAGTAGCAGGAGCCCTGCACCAAAAGATACATGCTGCCGTACTCCACCACCTGGTCAGCCTCCTCCGTGACGAACATGCCCACCAGCTGGGGGCCGAAGAAGGCGTTGAAAAGACCCGCCACGATGGCAAAGCCCACGGACATATAGATACACTTCTTTACTCCCTCGCTGATGCGGTGGAACTTTCTGGCCCCGTAGTTTTGGGCAGTATAGGCCGCCATGGCCATGCCGAAGGACATCATGGGCATGAGGGCCAGGGAGTCCACCTTCTGGGACGCGGCATAGGAAGCCACCGCCACAGGCCCCAGATTGTTGAGCGCCACCTGCAGTATAACGGCACCAATGGCGATGATGGAAGTCTGGAACCCCATGGGCAGGCCGATGCGCAGATGAGCCCAGAGGACCTCCCGGGGCAGATGCCAGTCCTCACGATGGATGTGCAGGACAGGCACCTTCTTGTAAATATACAGCAGGGAAGCCAGCACGCCGATGCTCTGGGCTGCTATCACCGCCCAGGCAGCTCCCGGCACGCCCCAGCCAAAGACCATGATAAAGACAGGCTCCAGGATGATATTGCAGGTGAGGGCAAAGGCCAGGATCACCGTGGGCATGCGGCTGTCCCCCAGGGCGCGCACAATATTGGTCACCATCAGCAGGAAAAAGGGCACCACCAGCAAGGCAAAAATGATGCTGATAAAGGCGTAGGCATTGTCAATGATTTCCGCCGGAGTCTGCATCCAGATAAGGAAATAGTGGCAAAGGCCGAAGGCGAACACCGTCATCACCGCTGCAATGGCCAAAGTCAGCACCACGCAGGCCGCCGCACTCTGGCGCACACCCTTTTCATCCTTGGCCCCGAAACGCTGGCCCGTATAGATGGACAAACCGGAGGTGGCCCCCATGGCAAAGCCCATGATAAGGAACAGCAAAGGCCCGGTACAGCCCACCGCCGCCAAAGCCTCCACCCCCAGGATGCGGCCCACTATCAAAGTGTCCACAAAGGCGTAAAGCTGCTGGAAAATATTGCCAGCAATCAAGGGCAGAGTAAAAAAGAGAATGAGCCGCCAGGGCTCACCCTCTGTAAGATTCTTCGTGCTTGCACTCATTCAAAATACCTCGTAATCATGGCCCGCAAGGTCTCCTGCAGCACCACCGCATTGTCGTAAAGGGCATCCATGGAAGGACGCAGCTTCACATAATGGAAGACATGCTTCCTGCCTGTGCGGTAATCCGAGGGAAAGGGCACCGGCTTATAACCCTGCTTCTCAAAGTTCAGCATGGCCCGCTTCATGTGGAAGGCGGAAGTCACCAGCACAGGATTTTTCAGTCCTTTTTCCTGCATGATTTCAGCAGAGTAACGAGCGTTCTGGGTGGTGTTGAGGCTCTTATCCTCCACCAGGATCTTGTCCTCGGGCACCCCAAGATCCATAAGCACCCGCTTTGCAATCTTGGCCTCAGCTCCCGTATCCTCATAGACCTGTCCCCCGGAAAGGAGGATGGGCAGATTCAGCTGTCGCTGGAGCCGCACTGCCGTCAGCAGCCGGGCCGAGGGCGCCGCGCAAAGGGTTCCCTGTCCGCTGACATCCGGGGTGTCCGCATAGGCGCCGCCCCCCAGCATTACTATCACATCCCCCTGAACCTGCTTGGGAGGCTGGTACTCATCCTCCAGCCAGCTCATGGACTTCTCTGCCAGCCAGGGCGTACAGAAAAGGTAAAACACCAGGGTAAAGACCATCAGCATAGCGGCCGCCTTCTTTCTGAGAGTAGGTCTCTGCCAGCCGTAAATGCCACCGCCGCTGGCGGAATGTTTCCAAAGATGAATGCTGTAGAAGAAGAGGAAAACTATAAAAATTCCCGGAGGCAGGATGAAACTTGCCCCGAATTTCAAGAAATATACCATAGTATATATACCTCCGCCCAGAGAAATGATAAAATCTAAATAAGGGTACATTTCATTGTACCAAACAACCGCTTAAATGAAAAGGAGAGTTTACTATGGCATTTATTGAAGCAAATCCTATACAGGCCACAGAGAAAGCCGGCGGCAAAGGCACCATCACCATCGTGCATCTGCTGACCCAGAAGGAACTGGATGGCAAGTGCGCCATGTTCTCCAAAGTCATCATCCCCCCTCTCTGCTCCATCGGGGTACATGAGCACAAAGGCAACACCGAGGCTTATCACATCCTTTCCGGCCGGGCCCTCTACAATGACAACGGCACCGAGAAGGAAATCGGCGCAGGCACCACCACCTTCTGTCCCGAGGGAGAAAAGCATGGAATTGCAAATCTTTCTGCTACCGAAGATTTAGTGTTTACGGCGCTTATCATTAACAAATAAATACAAAAGAACGGCTATCAATCTTATGCTTACAAGATTGATAGCCGTTTTTCATTCAAGCAGATTATTTATTTGGCACCATATCGTCAGCCGTCAGGGTGCCTTCTTTAGCCTTCTGGGAAAGCTCTGCGGTGGCGGTGAACAGCACATCGGAGGAGCTGTTGAGAGCCGTCTCGCAGGAATCCTGCAGGACGCCGATGATGAAACCAACTGCCACTACCTGCATGGCAATGTCATTGCCGATGCCGAAGGAGGAGCAGGCCACGGGAATCAGCAGCAGGGAGCCGCCGGCTACGCCGGAAGCGCCGCAGGCGCCTACCGTGGACACGATGCAAAGCAGAAGAGCCGTGGGCAGGTCAACGTTGATACCCATGGTGTGGGCGGCTGCCAAGGACAGCACTGCAATGGTGATGGCCGCGCCGCTCATGTTGATGGTAGCACCAAGGGGAATGGAAATGGAATAAGTATCCGGATTCAAGCCCAAGCGCTCACAGAGGGAAAGGTTCACGGGAATATTGGCGGCAGAACTTCTGGTGAAGAAAGCGTAGATGCCGCTTTCCTTGAGAGTAGTCCACACCAGCGGATAGGGATTCCTGTGCAGGTGCAGGTACACAATCAGCGGATTCATGACCAGGGCCACTGTGAAGAACGCCCCCAAGAGCACTGCCAAAATCTGCAGATAGCTCACCATGGAGGAAAGGCCGCTCTCACCAATAGCATTGGCCACCAGGCCCATGATACCGAAGGGAGCGAAACGGATGACCCACTGCACAATCTTGGTGACAGCCTTGGCCAGGTCAGAGAGAGTTTCCTTAGTGCCATCAGAAGCATGATGCAGAGCAAGGCCTGTCAGCACAGCCCAGCCCAGAATACCGATGTAATTGGCACTGGCAATAGCATGGATGGGGTTATCCACCACGCTGAGAATCAGGTTATGAAGCACCTCCAGAATGCCAGAGGGCGGAGCCACCTCCGCATCAGTCACCGCCAGCTGCAAAGCCGTGGGGAACATGAAGGAGTAGGCCACTGCCACCAGCGAGGCACAGAAGGTGGCGAAAACATAAAGCCTGACAATGGGCTTCATGGCAGCATTGGCATCAGCGCTTTTCTGGGCCATGGCATTCATGACCAGCACAAACACCAGAATGGGCGCCACGCCCTTCAAGGCCTTGACGAACAAATCACCAAAAACAGATACCACCGGAATTGCTGCCGGCACAAACAGTGCCAGCAGAATGCCCACTACCAGGCCCATAGCTATGAGCTTGATCAGGGCTGTTTCCTGATATTTTCTGCTTACTTTCTTTAACATCTTAGACATCCCCTCTTAAACACTATCCTTCCTAATACTACATAAGTCCATTTGTATAACTACTTTTGTAAGTATAGCAGAAACATTACAAGGTAACAAGAGATTTTCGCCAAATTTGTTCTCTCTGAGAGGATTTTCTTTTCTCTGTAGTAAATTTAAGATACACAGACCATCAATGTACATTCACAGTAGACACTAACGTAAAATATCCCATCAAACCACATCATGGATTTCAATCAGATACCTGCCTACTGCATCCTGCCACCTGGGCAGCCTGGAGAAGCCCGCCTGGTCCAAAGACTCCTTGCTGAGTCTTGAGTTGCAAGGCCGCCTGGCTGCCGTGGGATAGTTGTCCGAGGCAGTCCGCTCCACCTCCACCTGCAACCCTGCCTGGCGGAAGGTTTCGATGGCCAGGTCAGCCCAGGAGCAAAAGCCCTCATTGGTGGCATGGTACACCCCATACTTTTCCGTCCGCACCATCCGGGCCAAAAGCACCGCCAAATCCCTGGTATAAGTAGGAGAGCCAATCTGGTCATCCACCACCGTCAGCCTGTCACGGGTCTCCCCCAGCTTCAGCATGGTGCGGATAAAATTCTTGCCGTTGCTGCCAAAGACCCAGGAAATGCGCACAATAAAATATTTGTCCAGTATCTCCTGCACCGCTTCCTCTCCCTGCAGCTTGGAAGCCCCATAGACATTGACCGGAGCCTTAGGAGCATCCACCTCATACGGCTCTTCACCCGTCCCCGGGAAAACATAATCAGTACTGATGTAAATGAGCTTGGCGTCGATTTTCTTGCACAAAAGGGCTAGATTTCTGGTGCCCTCCCCATTCACCGCCTGACAGAGCTCCCTTTCCTCCTCAGCCTTATCCACCGCCGTATAGGCCGCGCAGTGAATCACCGCATCCGGGTGGAACTTCATAAGATATTTTTCCATTTGCCCCGGCTCAGTCAAAGGAAACTCCTTACTTGACACGCCTTTTACTTCTACATCCTTTTCCATTTTCAGCTGCTGCACGCAGTCATGCCCCAGCTGCCCGGTAACACCAGTAACTAATATTTTCACGTCTGAATCGACCCTCTCTATCTATAATGAAATGACATTTAATTACTCAGTCGATTGTAAATTCTATCATAACTATGGCCAATCCTGCAAAGTCGAGCAAAAACAAAGAAGCTGCGGGAAAGAATGTGTCTTTGCCACAAACTTTCTGCACAGCTTCCAAAAGTATCTTATTTTATTCGTATCTAAGCGCCTCAATGGGGTCAAGCTTGGCTGCCTTCTGGGCGGGATAAATGCCGAAGAAAAGGCCTATGCCCACAGAGAAGATGAAGGACACCAGAATCGGCAAAATGGTTATCACCGTAGTGAAATTCCCCAGCTTGCCGATAATCTGTGACGCGCCGCAGCCCAGCACAATGCCGATGATGCCGCCCACGACGCCGATAACCATGGACTCAATCATAAACTGCATCATGATATTGTCGTAGGTGGCCCCCAGGGCCTTGCGGATGCCGATTTCACGGGTTCTTTCCGTCACCGACACCATCATGATATTCATGATGCCGATGCCGCCCACCACCAGGGAAATGCCGGCAATGCAGCCCAAAAGGATAGTCAGCATGGAGGTGCTTTCGCTTACCGCCTCCATGAGGCTGGTAAGATTCCGCACATTGAAGTCGTCATCCTTGCCCGCCAGGATATGGTGACGCTGCCGCAGCAGGGTCTCAATCTCTGACTGCACCTCATCCATATCATCCTGGCTGGTGACCTGCACATTGATGGACTGGACATAGGTAATGCCCAGCATGCGCTCCTGGGCGGTGGTCAGGGGGATGTAAATCATATCATCCTGGTCCTGTCCCATGGAGGACTGGCCCTTTGATTCCAAAAGCCCCACCACCTTGAAGGGCTGGTTGTTGATGCGGATGTTCTGGCCCACGGGGTTGTCCGTGCCGAAAAGGTTTGTGGCTACCGTAGTGCCGATGACCGCCACCCTCTGGCGCTTGTTCATATCGCTTTGGCTGATGAAACTGCCGTAGCTCACCGTCAGGGAACGAATGGACATGAATTCCGGGGTCACCCCCTGAACGGAGGTATTCCAGTTCATATTGCCATTGACCACCTGATAGGAGCCGCTGACGGTGGGGGAAACGTAGTCAATGCCCTTTATCTTCTCCTTGATGGCCTCGGCATCATCGTATTTCAAAGTCTGCATGGAGCCTGCCGCCCCACGGATTCCCCCACGGTTGGAGGAGCCGGGAGAAACGATGAGCATATTGGAGCCCAAGCTGGAAATGGAGCTGGTCACATTGCTCTTGACCCCCATGCCCACGGACACCAGGGCGATAACCGCCCCCACGCCTATAATAATGCCCAGCATGGTCAGGAAAGTCCTCATCTTATTGGCCTTCAGGGCAATGATGGCCATGATAAAGCACTGCTTGGCATCATTGAGCCAGAACTTGTGTGCCTTGGCGGTGAAGGGCGGCAGCCTGAAGGATTCTTTTTCCTGGTCAGATGACATCCATCACCACTCCCTTCCCTGCATCCCGGGTGATTTTCCCGTCCCGAACCAGGAGCTGCCTGCTGGCGCAGGCGGCAATCTCCGGCTCATGGGTCACCAGAATGATGGTGCGGCCTATTTCGTGCATGGCCTCAAAAATGCCCATGATGTCCTTGGTGGATTTCGTATCCAGGTTGCCTGTGGGCTCATCCGCCATAATGATATGCGGGTCATTTACAAGCGCCCTGGCAATGGCCACCCTCTGACGCTGGCCGCCGGAGAGCTCATTGGGCTGATGGTCAGCACGGTCCTCCAGCCCCACCGCCTTCAGGCACTGCATGGCCCGCTCCAGCCTGTCCTTCTTGCTGACCCCTGCGTACACCAGGGGCAATGCCACATTATCCAAAGCGGAAATGCGGGACAGCAGGTTGAAGTTCTGAAACACGAAGCCAATTTTCTTATTCCTGGTAATGGCCAGCTTGTCATCACTGAGGCCTGCCACTTCCTCCCCGTCCAGCTTGTAGGAGCCGGTGCTGGGCCTGTCCAGGCAGCCTAAAATATTCATCAGGGTGGACTTGCCGGAGCCCGAGGGCCCCATCAGGGCGGCAAACTCGCCCTGGTGAATGGAGAGGTCAATGCCGTCCAGGGCCGCCAGCTCCTCCCCGCCTATCTTATATACTTTGCGTATGCCAGTGAGCCTGATGGTCACATGGCGGTTTTCCTTTTCTGCCATTACGCTACCTCATTTTCCGCATTACATGGGAGGTGGTCCGCCCATATCCTTTTTTTTTGAAGTATCGGACGAGGATGACGCCGTGGCGGTATAGTTGGCCACCACTTCCTCCCCTTCGGCAAGGCCGCTTTCTATCTCTACATACTCATCACTGTAGATGCCCGTTTCCACATAGCGGTTCTCCTGGCTGCCGTCAGGATTCTTCACGATGACATAGGAGCCATTGCTGTCGGTCTTCAAGGTGGAAATAGGCACCACCAGGGCATCGTCCTTGTTGGCAGTGTTGATTTCCACCCGGGCGGTCATGGCCGGCATCAAAAGCCCCTCAGGGTCATCCACATCCAAAGTCACATAGTAGTAAATAACGCTGGCAGAAGAACTGGAGCTGGAAGAGCTGGAACTGGAGGAACTGGTGTCCCAGCTGTTGCTGGTATCCGTCTGGGAAATCTTGGTAACCCTGGCGGTAAAGGTTTTCCCTGTGTAGCTGTCCACCGTAAATGTGGCCTCCTGGCCCACCTTCACATTGCCGATATCCGTCTCATCCACCTTGGCCTGGATTTGCTTGCTGGAAAGGTCGGCGATGCGCATGATGACCGTGGGGCTGTCAGTGCCCTGCACGGCCATGGTGCCCACGGTCTTGGGCTCCCCTACCACTACCCCGTCCATGGGAGCCACAATCACTGTTTCCTCCAAATCGCTTTCTGCCTCGGAAAGCTCGGAAACTGCCGTGTCATAGTTCAAAGTTGCATCCTCAAGGTCTGCGTCAGTCTCCGCCCCAATGCTGTGAAGATACTGGGAACGGTTGTACTTGGCCCGGGTGCTGGTGACCTTGAACTGGGCCTGGTCCCGCTTGGCCTCAAAGTCCTTGCCGTCCAAAGTGGCCACCGTCTGCCCTGCCGTCACCGTATCGTTTTCTTTCACCAGAATGCTCTTGATACGGGCGGTAATCTTAGAGCTGACCTCTACGGAGTCCACCGGGCGGATGGTGCCCGTGGCGGAAACCGTGGACTTGATATTCATGCGGGAAACCTGCACCGTCTTCACCGCCGCTGCCTGCTCCGCCGCCTGTTTCTGCTGATAGTTGCTATAAGCATAGTAGCCGCCCCCGGCCAGAAGCAGCACCATGCAATCATCTTCTTGCTTACATTGAATGCCATTATTTCACCTCATCTGCTGCCAAATCATCTGCTACCTGTTCTGCCGTATCTGACAAGGCCGTCCCAGCCTCATCCTCTATAGCAGCCGACTTTGTCGCTGTCGCAGCTGCACTGACCTCTGACGCAGAAGCCTTTTCCGTCTCAGTCTCCGCCCCGGCCAGTACCAGTTCGGGCCCTTCTGCCACCGTGGCGGCTGCTTGCTGCTCGCTCTCCGTCAGAGCCATGCCCATGGCATTTTCCACCTCTGCCTTGTAGCGGGCATAGTCGTACTGGGCGCTGATATGGTTCAGTTTGGCCGTAGAAAGAGCCAGCTGGGCATCGATGATATCCAGCATCAGGCCCTCACCTGCCCGATACTTTTCCCGGGCAATATAGTAATCTTCCTCTGCCTGGTGCACTGCCTCGCTGGTAGAGTTAAAGCGCAGCTCTGCCTCCCGCATATTATAATAGGCGGTGCGCAGCTCCAAATCCACCGTTTCCTGGTCCTTCCGCAGATTCAGCCTGGCCACCTCAAGGGCTGTCTCAGCCTCATCCACCTGAGCCTTGGTAACGCCGCTGTCAAAGATATTCCAGTTCACCCCCAGGCCTGCCGACCAGTTATGGGAAGACTCGTGGCTGGGATGCAGGTCATCGGACTGGCCCACTCCCATGCTCAGGCTCACCGAGGGCAGGTAGCCCGCCCTGGCCGCCTTGATGGACAGCTCCTTCTGCTTCACCGTGTAATCATCCACCTGCAAATCCTTGCGGCTCCTGTAGGCATACTGGATAGCATCCGTCATATCCACACCGAACTGCTCATAGGAAAAATCCGTAGTAAGGGTCAGGGGCTCCTCCCTGTCCATGTTCAAGAGATTCCGAAGGTTAGCCAGATTCACTTCGTAGCTGTTCTGGGCCTTAATCAAGGTCTGCCTGGCATTGGACAGCTCCACCGAGGAACGCAGCACATCAATCTTGGCCTTGGAACCAGCGGAGTAAAGCTGCTGCACATTGGTGAGATGGGCCTGGTAATTGTCCACGGATTCCTGGTCCACTGCAATGTTCTTCTTGGCCTCCAGAGCATCATAATATGCCTTGATAACCGACAGCTTCAGATTCTCCTGCTCCCTTTCGGTGGTAAGTCTGGCCGCATCCACGCCGATTTCGCCGGACTTGATATTGGCCTGATTCTTGCCGCCGCTGTAGACCGGCAGAGAGCCGGACAGGTTCAGGCTGTTGCTGTCATTTCTCTCCTGGCCTTTAACCTTGCCGGTGCTGAGGCTGTCGCTGACCTCCACAGAGAGGCCGTTGCTGCCCTTTGCCTCCCTGAGCTGGGCCTCCGCCGTATCCTCGCCTTTCCTGGTAACTTTTAGGGCGGTGTTCTGAGCCAGGGCCGTCTCAATGGCCTGCTGCAGGGAAAGCTCCGCACAGTTCCCCTGGACAGGCACCCCCGCCAGCATCACGGCCAAAGCCAAAGCTCCTGTACCAAGGCGCTTCCTCTTCATCCATATATCCCCTTTCATTTTTTTAAATCGCAATGATATAGTAAACAAATATTAAACAATATCATAGCACATATTTGAGAATAGATACATCATATACTTGTGTTATTTTAAGTACATTAGAAGAGTATTATATTTACATTAAAAATCAAAGATATGAGCAAATAAACAAAATGCCGGATGCAGCAAGCTGCATCCAGGCACAAACGAAACCACGCCAATCAGTCTGCGCCTCCGGCTTGACTTCTTGGGGTTTCGTAATGAAAAAACAGCCGGCACAAAATGCGCCGGCCGTCATGTATCTTCGGTTCTATTCATTTAAGTTTTCATCCCACCGTCAGCAGTTTGCAGGTCAAGCGCTTGCAATAATGGGAAATCTGAGCAGAGCCATTCTTTTCCGTGATGATGCAGCTTCCATCCGACATGACCCGCCGATGAATGTTCAACAGGTGGGGGTTGTTGACCTGCATCTGCAAATCATGCTTGATATCGCCCAGGCCGCACAACTCATTCTCTTTCTCCAGCGACTCCAAAGTACGCTGCTGGACTTCCTCCATCATGACATCGCGGAAATCCTCTTCCCTCTCCGCCGCACGTCCAGTCTCAGCCTCAGGCATACGCATACCGGCCTCGATGACGTGGGCTTCATGTTCTGCTATCTTCAATAGCATCAACCTCCTTGCCCCTAGTTACGTCGGCGGAATCCGTTCTGCCTATACTAGCTCGTCATTTATATTGTTGCATCCATCTTGAAATGCCTTATGACTCATTATATCGCATTCTGGTTAAATTTTCAATCACAAGATTTCGGATACACACGATTTTTCAAGGACGCAGCAGGCCTCGTACTTGCTCTACTCCTAGTGATTTCGACACGCCATAATGACAACAGTTGATTCTTCCACAGCATACACCAGCCTGTTGGTGTCATCAATCCGTCTGCTCCAAAAGCCAGACAGGTTTCCCTTTAGCGGCTCCACCATGCCAATCCCCTCAAAAGGATGCCGCTTTATATCCTTAATCAGTGCGTTAATGCGCTTCAGGGTTTTCTTGTCCTGCGTTTGCCAATAAAGGTAGTCTTCCCATGCGTCAAAATCCCATTCCAGTTTGGTAATCCTCATAGTCAGTCCTCTATAAGCTCATGTTCAGCCACCTTAAGCCTGCCAGACTTATAAGCTTCCATCTTCTGCTCCAAATAGCGTATATTGCTATCAGAGTAGAATGGATCTGGAGCCGCAGACACTTCAAAAGGGATTCTTCTCTCACGTCCTACCTTTTTGGCGAAAATTGTAAAGGCTGCACTCATGGACAGCCCCATTTCCGCACAAGCCAATTCCATGCTTTTCTTGACATCATAATCCAGCTTAAAATTTACGCTTACCGTCTGTGCCACGCAAAGCACCTTCTTTCTTTATAATATATATAAATATTATATCATAAATAAAGAAATTTGCAAGAAATTCCCACAAGAACGCAAAACGCAGCAGACCTTCACCAAGCAGCCACAACCAGTCAATTTTTACTACCTTCACCCTTGCCAGCCCCAGTTCTCCCATTGTAAAATAAAGGCAAAATTTCCTCAATTCTAAAGGCACCACTGGCAACGTAGACAAGGACATAGAAAACTTCCTGGCCTATGTGGACGGCAAGGCCGCATAGAAAGCATTTTATCTAGTGTGCGTTCCCTCATGGAAAAGAAGGGCTGTACACTAGATGAAGCATTGGATGTGCTCAATGTTTCCCCAGAGGACAGGGCCATTGTTTCAGCCAGGTTATAATGCACCCGACACCAAAAAGAACAATGGCTAATAATATAAATAAAAGCTACCTTGAAATAGGCAGCTTGATAATTATTGATATATTAACTTTTAGCGAGGTAGTCTTTTTGCAAACCATCCTCCAAAAGATGTATTTGTCAATGTTGATTCTTTAGCTTTCTTAACCTTTGATATAGCTTCTGCTTCACTGTTAGCCATTATTGTTGTGGTCTTTTTTTTGAGGGAGAACACTACCATGGCCGCTTACATAGAATACTACCAGGAAATTCCCACGCATAAAAATCACCTCCTAAAAGAATTCCCAAGCATATTGTATCATAAGATTCTAAAAAAAACAACGTCTCTTTATGAGTCAATTAACTCAAACTTCGCAGTTGTGAAACTGACCAATTATCTTACCTGAACCGTTTTCTAAAAAAATAGCATAAGCTCTCTCCGTTTTGTATAATGAAAGTGACAGCAATCATAACATAAACGGAGGGCTTATGCCATGAATATTGTAGCACAGAATCA